>NZ_JANSIF010000062.1:0-18352 GCF_047461935.1 Synechococcus sp. R55.4
TCTGGTAGGGCAGAGCAGGCTCAGGGCTACTGAAAGCCCGCTCCGTACCGCTTAGCGGTCGGAGCCGGGTAGTTTACCTCTGCTAAATACTGAACACCCCCCACAGTTCCTTTAGTTGAAGAGAGGGTCACCATCTTGAGTAGCAGGAGCTAGCCGCAATGATTCCCACCGTCAAAGACGTTTGTCAAATTCATCCTATGGCCTTGAACTACGCCATAGTTGAGCAAATTGAAAATCTGTCGAATGTTATCGAGCATACAGCAGAGGATGCCCGGGCATTCTTCGCCAAAAACCACATTACCCGCGGGATGGATCTGTTGCTGCGTCAGGGGCTCAAACGGCTGGCAGGTCGCTCCGACCAAGCGGTGTTTGAACTCAAACAGGCGATGGGGGGTGGTAAAACCCACTCCATGATTGCCCTAGGGTTGCTGGCGCGGGATGCCGCTTTGCGTGCCGAGGTTGTGCCAGACATCACTCAAGATGCTCCTTTTGCCGACGCTAAACTGGTTGCCATCAATGGACGCCTCAAGTTCGAGCAACGGTTTATTTGGGGAGAGATTGCCCGGCAACTGGGGAAAGAAGAGGCTTTTGTCAAATTTTGGCAGCACGGAGCAGATGCCCCCAGTGAGCAGGATTGGATTGATTTAATTGGAGATGAACCCACCCTCATTCTATTGGACGAGCTGCCGCCCTACTTCGACTACGCCATTACCCGCATGGTGGGCGGAGGTACATTGGCGCAAGTGACAACCTACGCCCTATCGAACCTGCTGAGTGCCGCCTTGAAGTTAAAGCGCTGCTGCATTGTCATTTCCAACCTATCCGGCAGCTACGAAGGAGCCTCACGGGAACTGCAAAAAGCAATCGGTAACTTCGCTCAAGAAACCAACCGCCAAGCGCGATCCATCACACCGGTAGACCTGGGCACATCGGAAATTTACGACATTCTCCGCAAGCGGCTATTTAGCTCCCTGCCCAATGTACAAACCATTGATGCAGTTGCTTCTGCCTACGCAAAAGTGCTGGGAGATGCAGCCAGAGCCAAATCAATTGCCAAAACTGCCGAACAAATTGCCGCCGAAATTCATGCTTCTTACCCTTTCCATCCTTCGGTTAAGCACATCATTGCCCTATTTAAGGAAAACGAAAGCTACCGTCAAACTCGCGGCTTGATGCAGTTTGTTTCAAAAATAATCCAGTCGGTATGGGAGCGTCCCAGCAACGATGTCTACCTGATCGGTTGCCAGCATCTGAACCTCAACATCCCAGATGTGCGGGAAGAGATCAACAAAATCAGCAATCTACAGGGAGCGATTGCCCACGATATTGCGGCCAATGGCACTGCTGTCGCTGAACTGGTGGATCAAAAACTGGGCCATGATGCTGCCAGTCAGATTGCTGCCCTGCTGTTGACTGCTTCTCTGTCTGAATCAGTTGATGCCGTGAAAGGCTTTACCGAGGGGCAATTTTTGGAATACCTAGTAGCTCCTCAGCGGAATGTCAGCGAATTTCAGGATGCTTTTCAAGCGTTCCGTGCCAACGCCTGGTACCTGCACCGCAAAGAAAACGATGCTTGGTACTTTTCCAACATCGAGAACCTGCGTAAGCGCATTGATAGCCGTGCCCGCAACGCTCCCCAGCCGAAAATTGATGCGGAAATGAAGCGGCGGCTGGAAGAAATTTTCCGACCCCAACGGCGGATTGCCTATCAAGAGGTGCAAGCCCTGCCCAAAATTGATGAGATTCGCCTCAATGGCCCGCGGGTGTGCC
The DNA here is from genome assembly GCF_047461935.1 of Synechococcus sp. R55.4. Lineage (NCBI taxonomy): Bacteria > Bacillati > Cyanobacteriota > Cyanophyceae > Synechococcales > Synechococcaceae > Synechococcus > Synechococcus sp. R55.4. The sequence continues at coordinate 1,771 of NZ_JANSIF010000062.1, forward strand.
TGGTACTCAGCCCAGACAGCAAAACACCCCCAGAAGAGGCCCAGCAGTTTTGGGAAAGTGTTCCCGAGAAGAACAACTTTTGTGTGGTTACCGGAGATGGCTCCAATCTGGCCAGCCTAGAAGACAAAACCCGTCGTTTGTGGGCCGTTGCCCGAGTACTGGAAGAAACCGGTGGAGACAAATCCCCCCACAAAGCAGAACTGGAGGAAGAGGCCGAACAAGCCGCCTACGACTTTAACGCCACTGTGGTCAGCCTGTTCAATCGGGTCTATTACCCCATCAAGGGCAAACTGACTCCTACCAAGCTCTCCATGACCTTTACGGGCAATACCTTCCATGCTGAAGAGCAGATCGAAAAAGCCCTATCCGATGTCGGTGCATCCAAGCTGTATGTCGATGTGGAAGCCAATGCCGAGGCGTTGCTGTCGCGAGCAGAAGACCTGTTGTGGCCGGCAGGGGGAGAGCGGCGTATCCCTTGGCGAGACGTGGTTTCCCGCACCATCACCAACGAGCGCTGGCCCTGGTTGCCCCCCAAAGGAATGGATACCCTGCGGCAGATAGCCGTCAGCCAAGGTCGCTGGCGGTACACCGAAGATGGATACATCGAAAAGGGGCCCTTTCCGCCCCCCCGCACATCCGTAGCCATCACCCAGCGAGAATACGATGACCGCACCGGTACGGCTACCTTGGAAATTCTGCCTCGAGATGCGGGCAAAAATGGCCGTGTTCACTACAGCTACACGCCCAATGTGGATGCCAACAGCCCTGTGGTGCCCGATACGATCTGGACAACCGATGCCACTGCCCTGTGGTTTGTCGCCATTGACCCGGATGGCCGGCACGAGACAGGGGATGTCTATGCTTGGAAGAATACGCTGACCCTCACCCACCAGCCTCGTATTGGCGGCGGCAAGCGCACCGTAGAGCTAACCGTGAAACCCCGTGGTCAAATTCGCTGGAACACCACGGGCATTAACCCACGGGAAGGCACCCTCTACACTGGCCCCATCGAACTAGAGGGATCAGAAGCCGTTACCATCTATGCCTACGCCGAAGATCAAGGGGTGAGCACCACTCGCAACTTCACGATCCCGGCGCTCGACCAAAAAGGGCCGGTGATTGACAAAAACAAACCGGCTAAGCTGCACAAGCGCCTCAACCTGCAAGGAAATAAGGCGAGTTATACGGCCATCAATCAGAGCAAGGCTTTGGGTGTGCGACTGGCGGGTGGGATCTCCCTAACCGTGGGGGAAGGGAACCGAGCCATCACCACCCGGTTTGGAAGCGATATGGTGGTAAAAGCGGAAGACATTGAGCAGTTTATTGCGATAGCACGTCAGGCTTTGGGCAATGAGACGGCAGAGGTGAGTCTGCGCTTGGACGACCTACGCTTCAGCAGCGGCCACGATTTGGAAGTCTTTTTGCATCGGTTGGAAATCAATCCTGAGCCGGGAGAGGTAGAGCAGTGAGCGATAAAAAATGGGAGACGGTGGGGTTCGGCTGTCCCAAAACCGTTGATCCCCACCACTTTGTGGTCGAAATACCTGCCGGCAGAACCGCTCCTGTGCTGATTTACGAAGTCTATGGCATCAAGGCGGGCATCAACGGACAGCCGGACATTGCGGAGCGCTGTGTTCTCAGCCGGTCTATCTGGAGCCAGATTGCTGAGGATCTCAAACAAGAGTTTAATGACCGCCTGCGGGCGAAAAAAATGAATCCGAGCCGTTGGACAACTGGCCGCAACCTCGTAGAACGTCTGCTGGGGAAGGAATTGCTGGTGCTGGCTTGGGCAGTAGAACGGGCCAAACCGGAGGCGATCCCCAATGCCATTCGCAACTGGAGAGGGCTGCGTCCAGAAGAGCGCTGGTGGCTTTACACCATGACAGCAGCGGCGACAGGGGGTGTCGATCACGGGAATATCGGTTGGCGCAAAGCCCTGCGCTATGCCCTCACAGAAAATCCCTTGACGGAACTGAGTGTGCCCACTCCGGTCAAGCGCCCATACCAGCCAGCTTGTTCCGATAGCTTGCGTAGCGAAGCCGTAGAAGCCGATCAACTCAGCCTGTTATCCTGCTTGCAAGAAGATCCCTCGCCCTTTTGGGATAGTGAAGCAACCATTGGCACGACAAAGCTAAGAGATTAAGTTATACTAGATAAAACCGCCTATTTGGGAGAATGCAAATGATGACAGAACTGCTGGAGAAAGCGATTAGCAAGTTAAAAGCTCTACCCACAGAGGAGCAAAATGCAATTGCCAGCCTGATTCTTGATGAGCTAGAAGACGATCAGCGATGGGAAGAATCCTTTGCTTCTTCAGCCGATATGTTAGCAAAACTCGGTGCCGAGGCAATAGCCGAGTATCAAGCAGGCAAGACGGAAGAATTAAACCCCGAAACACTGTGAAATCTCGCACCACTGCCCAGTTTCGCAAGTTGTTTAACGCTCTTCCAGAGTCCATTCCAGATTTGGACAAGCTAGACTTACAAAGGACGCTGTCGCACTTGATTGCGCTCGATCACAGTAAACATCCCTTCCAGTACCAAGTTTTTATCGCCGATCAACTTTAGCAATTGCTGAGCTGGTTCTTCTGGCGTACTCGGCTGGTAACGAAAGTAAACCACAGATGCTCTTTCTCGGGAAGAATAACGAAAAATTAGTTCTCCATAATCCCGATCAAAAGTCAATATAATCCGCTTCTCTTGTGCAGCTCTAGCCAAGACCTCGAAATCTTTAGTACCTGGAGCTTCCTCTGAGAGCGATGCCACATCTAAGCCAGCATCTCGCAATAGACAGATACTTAAGCGTGGAAAATTTTCATTGACGAGAAATTGCATCAACTGACTTTATCTGAAAAACCGTAGAAGTTCATTTCACGCATACATTCTTGGATACAGCTAAACATAGCCCTAAGTGCTTCTGGAGTCAGCGTAGGGTAGTTTTCCAAAATCTGCTTTTCGGTCCAGCCTGCCGAAAATAGCCCCAAAATAAATTCCACCGATAGGCGACTTCCTCTGAAAACTGGCTTACCCAGGAGAATATCGGGATCCGAATGAATATAGTCTTCCCAGTTCACGGCTTAGGGCCCTAAGAGCTACCATGATTGATGGTATCGCCGGAGATCTCCCTTGTCCATCATCCCCCTTGCTTGGAAAGATAAGCCGAGTTTGATCGAGCGGCTCTTGCCTGCCCAAAAAATCAGCGCCGAAGCGCAAAAGGAACGCAAAGCTGGGGCTGGCCAAACCCTCACGGCGTTGGGGAGCTATTGGAAAGGGCGCAAACCTCTGATCCTGGCCAAAGCTTGCGTATTGGGGGCATTGCTACCTGCAACGGATAACCCCGAAGCCGATCTGGAAGTGTTTGAATTGTTGATGGCAATTGACGATGAAGCATTTGTTCGCAGGGGATTTAGAAAGAATCCCATTAAGATTTACAAAACACTCAAGGCCCATTCGCGGTTGAATAACCAAACAGCATCTAGGCTATTTGCCGTTCGGTGGCGAGAATCCCGAAAGTTCGGTTCAAAAAACGATCAGATTTTGCCTTTTGATCCGTCTGCAATTGACGAAATTATTGTTGACCCAAATAAAACTTTGATCTGGAACCCGGCTATTGATGAACAGACGCGGCTGAAGTGGGAGACAGAATTTGTGCGCTGCCATGACTACCCAACTCGCGTCTCAGAGGCCAAGAGACCCGAAGAATGCGACGATGCCACCCTCTACGGCCCCATTTGGGATCGGGTGAACCAACATTTGGGGACAAATGCCCACAGTTTCCCGGAATTGGTGGAACAACTGGGGACTTTGCGGTTTGGCCATCGCCCACGAGTAGGGGATACCTTTTGCGGGAGCGGTCAAATCCCCTTTGAGGCGGCAAGGCTGGGATGCGATGTCTATGCCAGCGACCTCAATCCCATTGCCTGTATGCTCACTTGGGGAGCGCTGAATATCGTGGGAGCCGATGAAGCCACCCGTCGGGAAATTGAAGCAGCCCAAAAAGCAGTGGCTGAGGCGGTGGATCGGGAAATTACTGCTCTAGGCATTGAGCATGATGAGCACGGCAACCGCGCCAAAGCCTACCTATACTGCCTAGAAACCCGTTGCCCCCACACCGGCTGGATGGTGCCAATGGCTCCCAGTTGGGTGATCAGCAAAACCCGCAATGTGGTGGCCAAGTTAATCCCCAATTACGACCAAAAACGTTTTGAAATTGAAATTGTATCCGGGGTCAGCGAAGCGGAAATGACCGCCGCCGCCAAGGGCACGGTGCAGAAAGGCGATTTGGTGTATGTGCTGGATGGGGAAGAATACCGCACACCCATTAAGACCATTCGTGGGGATTACCGCCTTCCCGATGGCACCACCGGCAACAAATTGCGCCGCTGGGAAAAACACGATTTTATGCCCCGCCCCGACGATATTTTTCAGGAACGGCTGTATTGCATTCAGTGGATCACCGCCGGAACATTGGGCAAGAGCCGTCAAGAAACCTTTTTCGCCAGCGTCACCCCCGCCGACCTAGAACGAGAGCGCAAAGTAGAGCAAATCGTTAGAGAAAACCTCGCCGCCTGGCAAGAAGCTGGACTGGTACCCGATATGCCGATTGAACCTGGAGAAAAAACCGATGAGCTAATTCGCACGCGGGGCTGGACGTATTGGCATCATTTGTTTAACCCACGACAGCTCTTAATGCTATCTAAATTTCACAAACACATGATTAACAATGGAAGTCTTAATGTAATGTTTTCAAAACTAATAGATTGGAATAGTCGTCTTTGTCGATGGAATTCAGGAGAGGGAAATGATAAGATCGAAAACCTATTCTACAATCAAGCCTATAACTGCTTTTTTAATTTCGGCTCCAGAGGTTATAGCTATGTTATCAATCATTGGTCTTTTGATGAGATCAAGCAATTTGAAGTAAATAATGATTGGAAAGTCTTTGCTTGTAATGCTACGTCTTCTTTAAGTCTTCCATTAGATATTGGAATTACCGATCCACCGTATGCAGATGCGGTGCATTACCACGAGATCACAGAATTTTTCATCGCGTGGTTGCGCAAGAATCCGCCCAAGGAGTTTGCCGATTGGGTGTGGGACAGTCGGCGGGCGTTGGCCATTCAGGGCAAAGGCGAAAAGTTTCGGCAGGACATGATTGCCGCCTATAGCGCCCTAGCGAACCACATGCCCGACAACGGGTTGCAGATTGTGATGTTTACCCATCAGGATGCCGAAGTGTGGTCGGATATGGCCAGCATCATGTGGGGGGCGGGCTTGCAAGTTACAGCCGCTTGGTACATTGCCACCGAAACCACTTCTGAACTCAAAAAGGGCGGTTATGTGCAAGGCACGGTGTTGCTGGTGGCGCGTAAGCGGTTGCAAGATACTTCTGCCTATCGGGATGAGCTGGTGGAAGAGGTGCGGCAAGAAGTTGCCCATCAGATTGAAACCATGGTGGGGCTAAATCAAAGCACCCAAGGCAAGGGGCGCACCGAAAACCTGTTTGAAGATGCCGATTTGCAAATGGCAGGTTATGCGGCAGCGTTGCGGGTATTGACGGGCTACCGGCGCATTGATGGACAGGATATGGTGGCAGCAGCCCTGCGCCCCCGACCCAAAGGCGAAAGAGATATCGTTCGGGAAATTATTGATTATGCCGTGCAGGTTGCCAATGAGCATCTTGTACCTGAAGGCATCGCGCAGGGGGTGTGGGAGGGGTGCTGTGGTGCAGAGCGCTTTTATCTGAAAATGATGGAACTGGAAGCGGTAGGGCTGAAGAAGCTGGACAACTACCAGAACTTTGCCAAGGCATTTCGAGTTGGCGACTATGGCGAATTGATGGCCTCTCAGCAGCCCAACAATGCCCGACTCAAAAATGCTCTAGACTTCAAGAAGAGCAGCTTTGAGGGCGAATTTGGCCGCTCAGCACTGCGAGCCGTTTTGTTTGCTCTCTACGAACTGCAGAAAGAGGCGGATAGCGATGAGGTGATGGAACACCTGCGGTCTTTGGTGCCCAACTACCACATGCGCCGGGATGATTTGGTGGCTTTTTGTCAATACATTGCCCGCAAGCGAGAACACCGCTATCCAGAAGAGTCCTCAGCCGCTAATATCTTGTTTGCACTGATTAGAAATGAACGCTTGGGTTGAAGAAGAAGTTATAGGATTAACTTACTCACACTCACAAGTTGTATTGCCAGGGCTTCCTTCAAGCTCAGCATCTGAGTTAAAGTATTTCTCAACAATCGACTTTATTTGGTTAACATAAGCTATAGCCTTGTCCGCATTTTTTTGTTTGTAGTATTCCAAGGGGACAATATCTACAGCTCCATAAAAAGCCAACTCCCTATCTTTGCGCATCTCAAATGATATGTTTTCCAGCAAGGCTATTTCCTCGTCAGAAAGCTCTGGGAACCGTTCTCTATTTTCTGCTACTTGGCCACCAGGGTCATGGGTTTTGCCGTAGTTTATTCCCTTAATGATTAGGCAAGCTTTGATGAATAACTCAATGATTTCTTGGCACATCCGAACTACATCAGCGTAATCGCCAACCTCATAGAAGAATGACAACGCTTGGATGCGATAATTAGCCCTTTGATAGTAGTCTCTTGCTAATTTCTTTCTCATCGTTATTCACCCAATAGGGGATCCCCCGGCATACTTTATACGTAATTAAACTGTCACAGATGAGTTGATTGACGATATCCCTGATCTGCGTGATGCAGTTCTGCTTTTCATAGATGATGTGGTGGTTGGTAGCCACTTCATAAGTCAAGCTGGCTGGCCTGCATAGCTCTGTGGGCTTTAGCAAGATAAAGTTTATCTCCAAGCCAAGAAGTTTTTCTAGATCCCTGCAGGTAGGAAGCAGTAAGTCATCTCTGCTTCTGCAATCGGGTATATTCTCTGCAATTACTAATAAATCGAGGTCAGAGCCGTGAACCCATGAATTATTGGCGCGGGATCCATAGACAACAATAGCCCACAGATCCGAGCCAAAGACGGATTGAATTTTCTCTTGAATAAGCCGCGCTTGTGCTTCGGATATTCCTATGCTGCGCTTCTCTCTGCCCTGAAAGCCTGCAGATTCTTGTACGGTTGACATGGCTACCTTGCGCTGATCAGCTTATTCTGCAAAGACGCTGCTTGCGCCTTCGGCTGCTCATTTTAAGGCTAGAGTATTGTTACAATTTTACCCCAGCCCGCCATGTCCAGCACTTCTTTCCTACGCCGTTTCAGTTCCCGCCAGCAGCGGCTTAGCCATGTCTTTCTCAAAGATCGCCTGGCAAAGGCACGCACCTACAAGCGCATTGCTGGGTACTTTCGCTCTTCTATTTTTGAATTGGTGACTGAAGAGATTACACACATCGAGCAGGTGCAGATCGTCTGTAACAGCGACTTGGATCCCTGGGATATTGCCATCGGCAAAGCTTCCCGCCAGGCCAGAGAAATGGCGCTCAAAGAAAAATGGAACGAAGAGAAAGGAGAATTGATCACCAGCCTATTACAGCGCCCCCGCTACCGTCAACTTTACGAAATCCTCAAAAGCGGCAAAGTGGAAGTGCGAGTGGTGTCAGCCGCAGATGCCCCCTTTCTCCACGGCAAAGCAGGTGTTATTGAGGCAAGAGATGGCACCAAATCTGCTTTTATCGGCAGCCTCAACGAAACGCGGCAGGGATGGCAAGAGCATTACGAAATTGTCTGGGAAGACCAGTCGCCAGAAGGGGTTGCTTGGGTCGAAGCGGAGTTTCAGTACCTGTGGGAACGGAGTGTTCCTCTGCCAGAAGCGATTGTGGAAGAGGTGGGGCGATTATCTCGCAAGGTAGAGGTATTTCTTCAAGACTTGCAACCTGTCGATGTTCCTGGAGCCGCATTGGTGGAAGCCCCTCTCTATCGCCGGGGTGAGGTTCTCAAACCATGGCAGCAGTCGTTTGTGGAAATGTTCCTGGAACACCGAGAGCTGTATGGTGCAGTGCGACTCATTCTGGCAGATGAAGTGGGGCTGGGTAAAACCTTGTCTTTGGCGGTTGCGGCGATGGTGGCGTGCCTTTTGGAAGATGGGCCAGCCTTAATTCTTTGTCCGGCTACCCTCTGCCAGCAGTGGCAAGTGGAACTCAAAGATAAACTGGGCATTCCCTCTGCTGTGTGGCTCTCCAACCGCAAGGTATGGCAAGATGCCAATGGGCACATCATCAAAACCAAGGGTGCTGAAGGTATTGGCCGTTGCCCCTATCAAATTGGTATTGTTTCTACGGGTCTCATCTTTCACAATGCCCCCGAAGCCCAATGCCTTTTGGAACGACGCTTTGGCACGATTGTCCTGGATGAGGCCCACCGCGCCCGCTGTACCCGTGGTGTCACGGTAAGGGATCCCAAACCCAACAATCTCTTGGACTTTATGGGCAAGGCGGCCACCCAGTCCAAGCACGTCCTTTTGGGCACAGCCACCCCCATCCAAACCCATGTTGAGGAACTGTGGGATCTGCTGGGAGTGCTCAACAGCGGTGCCGAGCATGTGTTGGGACGACGGCATCAGCAGTTGTGGCAGCAGACGCAAAGGATCCTGCCCATCTTGACAGGACAACAAGCAGTGACCGACGAGCATTTTGCCTGGAATTTGCTCCGCAATCCTCTGCCGCCATCTGTTGAGGATCCCTTGTTTGACCACATCCGCAGCGATCTGAAGCTCTTCAAAGGTCAACACTTCACAGATAAGCCCCTGACGGAATTGGAGGACTTCACCCGCCAAGAACTGCGAGATGCCCTGGAAGAGCGCCAACAGGGGCTGACTTTTTTCCAGCGACACAACCCAATTCTGCGCCATACCGTATTGCGAAAACGCTCTACCTTGGAAGAATTGGGCTTGCTTGAGCGGATTGCCGTCGATATTTGGCCGAGCGAGGGAGAGCAATTGCCCATGTTCTGTGGGCTGGGTTTGCTCACTTCTCCCGAATTTGATGTGGCCTATGAAGCTGCCCAAGATTTTGCTAGGGCTTTGAGACAGCGTACCCAATCCGCTGGGTTTATGAAAAGCATCATGCAAAGCCGGATCTGCTCCAGTATTGCCAGCGGCCTATCTACGGCTCAGAAACTACTGGAAAAGCGGCGTTTTTTTGAGGAGGACGGAGAAGAAGATTGGCTGTTAGACAACCTTCCAGAGATTTTAGAGGCAGAATATGCCCATTTGGAGCGCATTGTTAGCGTCTTGAGCCAAAAGAGCACGGATCCCAAACTCGATGCCGTCCTCTATTTCCTACAGGAACGACACTGGCTGGACTTGGGATGCATCATTTTCAGCCAGTATTTTGATACCGCCCATTGGGTGGCCAACAACCTGAGCCAACGTCTGCCTCAAGAAAGTGTGGCTCTCTATGCAGGCGCCCACAAGTCGGGTTTGTTTTTTGCCGGAGAATGGCGGAGCGCAGAGCGGGAAGATATCAAGAGAGCCGTGCGAGAGCGTACCATTCGGCTGGTGGTGGCCACCGATGCTGCTTGTGAAGGTCTGAATCTCCAAACTTTGGGCACGCTGATCAACATTGATCTCCCTTGGAATCCTTCCCGCCTAGAGCAGCGCATCGGGCGGATCAAGCGCTTTGGTCAGACCCGCGACCGTGTGGACATGCTCAACCTGGTGTACCACGGTACCCACGACGAAAAGGTATACGAGGTGCTTTCTCAGCGGATGAAAGATCGCTACGACTTGTTCGGTTCTTTGCCCGATACTATCGAAGATGAGTGGATTGAGAATATCGAAACTCTGGAGGCCAAATTGCAGGAGTTTACAGAGCGCAAGAAACAGGCCAACGCTTTTGAGCTGCGCTACGCAAGCACAGTTGAACCCAAAGGCCCAAGATGGGAGACCTGCGAAAAGGTGTTGTCCCGTCGGGATATTGTGGAACGTCTTTCAGAAGGGTGGTAGCCATATATCAGCCAATTCGATATGCTTCTGCCAATGGGCTGGAAAAAGTTGCCTCTGACCACGAGTTAATACGGGCGGAAGTGCCTTGACCATGCTAGGCTCCAGCCCGAAAAATCTGCTCAGCCGTGAGGTTTAATTCAGGGAAAACTTTAGAGCGAATCCGGTCATTGCCCCGAAATAATTGCGCCTGATATTCCTCATTGACCAGTTGGAAAACCGAGATTGTGGGAACCTTCGGCTCGCCAATGTACCGACGACCCCCCAACGCTTGGTAGTCAACGATCCAGTATTCGGCAATACCTAACGTCTCGTAGTCACTCAGCTTATGCCAGTAGTCATCTCGCCAGTTGTTGCTGGTAATTTCAATGACAAGAGGAATAGAGGTTCCGTGGATGAGCGTCGAGGATTTCTGCCACAGGGGTTCTCTGGCCAAGGCGGTACGGTCAATCACCACCCCATCAGGAGCGTAGGCAGTATCGCCTTCCGGCGCCTTGATCAAGGTGTCCCGACCTAGAAAATAGTTGAGGTTGCACCTGCGGATTTCTAATGCCAATTCGATGGCAAGAAAACCACTGATTTCATCATGTTTCCCTGTGGGTTGCATCTCAACCGCAACTCCGTTGTGTAGTTCGTATCGTCTGTTAGGTTTCCACTCCAGAAACTCAGCAAAAGTCATTGGCTTAGAAGACACAGCATAGGTAGCAGTCATAGTTTTTCCTCCCTTGAATGAGTTAAAACGCCCTAGATACTTCTGCAAACATTGTCGCCCATCTCATCCTTTAATAGTCTTTTATGGCATAGCCGTGTAACCCTAGCCAGAGCCGGATGTAGATATCTAGCAGAATCACTTCAGGCATTCCCAACTTGCCTCATCTACGTTTCAAGTGGGGGAGTAGGTTCTTGTCAGGAGCGTGTTGCATTTGAATCTTGCTCTAATTCAATATCACCGTAAATGTCTGCCAGGGAAAAAGTGATGTTGACAGATGGCAGCGTAACAACATCATCCAGGGCATGGTAGTCCCTGAAGATCCACTCGACATTTCCCTGGCGGCGGTAGTGTTCTACACTGATTCGAGCTTGGTCAATTAGCAGATACTCCTGTAAAGTTGGGAGAGAGCGATAGGCAGCAAACTTCGCTCCTCTATCGTAGCTTTCGGTGGCAGGCGAGAGCACTTCCACAATTAAGATAGGGTTAGTGACAGTATCCTTGCTCCCTTCTTTAAGCTGAACTGAGTTTTGGATCACCATACCATCGGGATAGACATATTGTTCGAAGGCAGGTATGTAAAGTCTGAGATCACTAGAAAAAACGGAAAAACCCTTGCCTCTTAGCTTAAGCCAAAGTAGGGCATTGACACTGGTAATCAGTTGGCTATGAATGGGTGTGCCGCCAGTTATCTCAATAATTTCCCCATTGCAAAATTCACGGCGGATCCCGCCTGTGGCCTCTGATTCAGCTTCCAGGGCAAAGTATTCCTCTGAAGTGTGGGTTTTACGGGGGGCGAGGGCAGTGGTCATGGCATCTCCTCAGGCAGCGGCAGAATGGCTCAAACGGTCAGTCGGGTGTCGAGAAGCTCGACGCAGTGGCCTTCGGGTTCTCTCGGTCGCAAGTGCAGCCAACCTCTCTGTATCCTTCGTCGGCCTCTCCATGATGAGAGGTATCCTGCGATTCTGGGGTAAAGACCGGTGGTGGGGAGCTGACGCTTTTGTTATCCTGTCGCATAAGCTCCCCCTCTGGGATCCCAGGGGAAAGTGGGCCAACCTTGCCTGACACTGAACGCCAGCACAGCCCGCATAATGTTCCCGCACAATGTCCTGCACAATGTTGTGTCAGCAAGACTTGGTTCTCGATGGCAGGTTTGCAGAGAGGACGTGACCTGATGTTTACTTGGCTCTGGACGAAACAATTTTCTCGCTTGAATCAAAGGCTACAGAGCCTAGAGGTAGCCCGCGAGGAAAACCTTCTGTCTCCCGATCTGAGCGCTCAAACTCTGCAGGTGGCCCCCGACTTTTGGGAACGGCAGCACCAAGCCTTTGTCTATGTGGATAAGCAAATGCGAAGGCTCAGCCGTCGCAGCAAGATTTGGGGAGGAATGGCGCTGTTGGCCATTCTGGCCGATGCGGCTCTGATAGTGGCAGGTCTGACGGCGTTTCAGTCTTGGCAGCAGGTGCAGGCGGATCGCCAATTAACTCGCATTGCCCAGCAGACTGCGGCTGCCGATCCTGTGCAGCGAGCTTTTGAGGATCTGGTGGCCCAATTGCCCCAGATGAGCGGGGTAGAGCGATATCGTGCCCTAGAGGCGTTGCAGGCTCTCTCGGCTATCTCGATGGCGCACGGCGGCTATTCCTACGACGGTTCTGCGGGTATTTCTGTGTACAGCTCTGCTCTCCCAGCAACCCCTCTGGAGGCTCAACTGCAAACCATTTACCGGTTGGGGCAAATGCGGGTGGTGGAGGCGGTGCCGGCTTTGCTGACCAAGCTTGCGGACGATGAGCCGGTGGTGCGGGAGGCGGCGGCCCGTGCCCTCGGCCAAATCGGGGATCCGCGCGCCTTGGGTCCCTTGCACGATCTTCTGGCCTATGAGCCCAATGAGTTGGTTCAAGATGCCGCTATTGCTTCGATTGCCCAACTGCTGCGCTGAAGAGAGGGTTAGATGGGGGTGGGAGTTGAGGCACTGGGGATGAGTATCGGCAAAATGAGCAGGCTGGGCAAACTGCTGGGGGTGATTTGTTGGGTGTGGGGATCCGCTCTGCCCGTTTGGGCGCAGGATCCCTTCCGCAGCGGGGACAATGCCCGCCCCATCAGGCCGGAGGTGGCGGCAGCTTTTGAAGAGTTCTTCTGTGCAGGCCGCTACAGCCAGAGCCGGGAAAAGCTGGAAATGGCCAAGAAGGCCTCCCCCGAAGAGCCGATGGTCTATGCCCTGTTGGCGGCGCTGGCTTATCAGGAGGGAGACCTGGAAGCATTTGCCCAGTTGGCCACTCAAACCCGACAGGTGGCCGCCGAGTTGAAAAAGACGGATCCCTTGCGGGGCAACCTTTATGAGGGCGTGGGCTATGGGCTGGAGGCAGCCAACATAGTGGTGCGAGATGGGGTGGTCATCGGTTTGCCCAAGGCTCTGCCCACCCTCAATCAATTGTTTGCCTCCATCCGGGCCGCCCAGGCAGTGGACAGCAGCGATCCGGAGCTGAATCTGCTCAACGGCTACATGGATTTGCTGCTGACCTACCGGGAGAAGGCTCTGAATCAGTTTCGGATGGCAGCTCCTGACTATCTGTCCTACCGCGGCCAAGCTCTGGCCTACCGGGATATGCAGCGCTTTGACGAGGCGCTGGAGGCGGTGGATCGGGCCATTGCTGCTTCCTGCAACAACCCGGAGCTCTATTACCTCAAGGCGCAAATTTTGGTTTCCAAAGGGCAAGACCGAGAGGCCGTCCCCCTTTTCGATCAAGCCCTGCAAGCTTCTGCCCAACTGCCCCAACCTTTGGTGGAGCAAATCCAGATGGAGCGGGATCGCGCCGCCCAGCGCAGTGGGTTGACCGGCCAGTTGCCGGCCACGCCTAGCCCCTGAAGGGATCCCATGAGCCTGCGCATCAGCGGCAAACGAGCGCTGCAAACTCCCGCTGGCTTGGGCACTCGACCCACACCTGGCCGGGTGAGGCAGGCCTTGTTCAACATCTTGCAAGGGCAGGTGGAAGGCTGTCGCTGGCTGGATCTGTGCTGTGGGGCCGGTACGGTGGGAGCAGAAGCTCTGTGTCAGGGGGCCGCTTTTGTGGCCGGGATCGAGATTGCCGCCCCTGCCTGCCGCATCATCCGAGCCAACTGGGCCAAGGTGGCGCAGCTGGGGCAATCTTTCCAGGTCATTCAGGGGGATGCCCGCAAGCTGCTCAGCCGAGGGCTGGGTTTGGATCCCTTTGACTACGTCTATTTTGCCCCCCCCTACGCGGCGGGTCTGTACGCCCCGCTCCTGCCCCTGATCCCGCCCTTGCTCAAGCCAGGCGGAACCTTGATCGTCGAGCATCGCAGCGGCCAGAAGCTACCAGACCAGGTGGGATCCCTGCTGCGCTTTGACCAACGAACCTATGGGCAAACGGCCCTCGCCTTCTATCGCCATCTGGAAGAGCAGCTCTAGCTGGGGAAGGGAGTGCTGACGAAGCCGATTTCCAAGAGCTGCTGATAGGCTTGGGTGCCCAGCTCGCGGGTTGGGCCCTGGCTGTTGATGACCTGGATCAGCCAGCCCACAGCCTCTTCCGGTCGCCCGGCGGCGCGATAGACCACGGCCAAATCGTAGGCGGCTTGATCCCGGGCTTGGGCGGCAACACGGGCCAGCTCCCGCTGTTCTTCGGAGATGCGGTTTTGGATCCCGGCGAAGGCGCGGGAGAGATCTTGGTGGTAGTTGGAGCGCTGGTTGTAGGCGTTGAACACCTGCTGCAGCAGCTCGACAGCCTGGTCGTAGTTTTGCGCTTGGATGGCGGCATTGGCTTCGGCGGCCAGTTGTTCGGCTCGCAATGCGCTGAGGGCGCTGCTGGGCTGCTCTAGGGCGCGAAACTGCTGCGGATTGGGAATAAGCTGTTGCCCGGTGGGGAGCTGCTGAGCAGTGGCCCAGAAGGTGGAGCCCACGCCCAAGATGAGGCCGAGTAATACGCCGAAAACCAACCGCGCCCAAGAACGGCGCAGAAGGCTGAGCCCCTGTGCGATGGCGTCCTGGCGACAGCCTTGGGAAGCAACAGTAGGACGTCGTCCAATCATGTGCGGGTAACCCCCAAAACCTTTTTTGACCCGTTCCACTCTACCCTACTCCTCGTGCCTTTGCTGCAGCTCAGGGATCCCTTTGGAGCGAGGCTGGGAGGAGATGGGCTTCTTGAGCTTGGGCGGAGAGGAGCTGGGCGAGTTGGGTGGCTCTGGAGGCTTTTCCGGCAGCAGCGGTAGGTTGAGAATCAGCTCATACATGCGCAGGTATTCCAGCGCTGAGCGGTGCCAACTGAAATCGCTGGCCATGCCCCGCTTCTGCAGCGCTTGCCAAGTTTCTTTGTGCTGGAAGGCTTCCCAAGCCCGCGCCAGACAGGTGTAGAAGTCCAGGGCTTCGTAGCGGTCAAAGCAGTAGCCGGTGCCGATCCCCTTGCTGGGGATGTGGTGGCTGACGGTATCCACCAGCCCTCCCGTGCGGCGGACAATGGGCACACACCCATAGCGCATGGCGATCATCTGGCTGATGCCGCAGGGCTCAAAGCGGCTGGGCATCAAAAACGCATCTGCCCCCCCGTAGATCAACTGGGCCAGCTTGGGTTGGTAGCCTTTTTGGTAGGCCATTTTGCCCGGGTGCCGCTCGGCCATCTCCCGGATCCGCCCTTCGTAGTAGGCTTCGCCGCTGCCTCCCAGCAAAACGAATTGCGCGTCGCTGTAGGCCAAAAAGCGATCCAGGGCTTGGATGAGCAAGTCGATCCCTTTTTGCTCCACCAAACGGGCCACCATGCCCATCAGGAAGGTATCTGGGTTAACGGTCAAGCCCAACTTGGCCTGTAGCGTGGCTTTGTTGGTCGCCCGCCCGCTGAGATCATCGATGCTGAAATTGGCCTCTAGGTCTGGGTCGGTGCGGGGATCAAACCTATCGATGTCGATCCCATTCAAAATTCCTCGCAACCGTTCCCCTTTCCAGGCCAACAAGTCCTGCAGTCCTTCCCCATGCAGAGGGGTGCGAATTTCCATCGCATAGGTGGGCGAGACGGTGTTCACTTGGTCGGCGTAGAGGATCCCGGCAGCCATGGTGTTGTGGGCAGAAAAATACCAGGGCAGCCAGGTCATGCGCTCCAGTTGCCAGCGCCAGGGCCCTTGGTAGGCCAGGTTGTGGATGGTGAACACCGTGCCAATATCGGGAGCTTGGTGCATCCAGGCCGGGATCATGCCGGTGTGCCAATCGTGGCAGTGGATGATGTTGGGTTTCCAGGGGTAGTAAGTCCAGGCAAATTCGGCTACGGCGTTGGCAAAAAAGGTGAAGCGCCAGAACTCGTCCTCGCCGTAGTAGATGCGGTGGGGAGCAAAGCAGTAGTGGCTGACCAAGTAGAGGGGCACATCGGTGCCGGGCAAAACGCTTTCGTAAATATCGGCCACCTGACCCATGACCTGTTTAGACCAGATGGGATCTTTCGAGCGGGGGTATTGCCCCGGTTCCTGGCCGAACTTGTCCCAGAGAAAGCCATACAGAGGCATGATGATGCGGACATCCTGACCCAGCTTGCGCAAAACGACAGGCAGGGATCCCACCACATCCGCCATGCCCCCCACCTTGGCCAAAGGTGCTGCCTCTGCCGCTGCGAACAAAATCTTGGCTTGAACCACGATGCCCTCCCTGTTGTTGTGGGCTCCGCTCCGCCGCCGTGAACGGATCCCGGCTCAGTTGCCCTCAGCCAAAACCCTTCCCATCCTAAAACACAAGGGATCCCTGCGCCGGATGAGCTGAGGCAGCGCTTCTTCCTGAGGCTGTGTTGCAACTTATTGATTTTTCGTAAGATGGAAGGACACTGCTGCTTAGAAATGTTGCAGGCGCTGCTGTATTGCACTTTATTTGTCGTCATTGTTCTGGAGATATCGTCCTATGACCATAGCGGTAGGGCGCGTGCGTCAGGAGCGAGGATGGTTCGACATCGTCGATGACTGGCTCAAGCGCGACAG
>NZ_JANSIF010000063.1:0-17852 GCF_047461935.1 Synechococcus sp. R55.4
GGTAGTAATCCGTACTGAACATATTATACATTATTTTCAGTATAGTTGAGCTTATTATTGACTAGAGTCATGCTCTTCTGCAGCGGCCATTTGAAAGGGCTCTTGAGCTGCTCATGCTCTTCTGCCTGTTGCTGAGGGTGCCCCGGCTTACACAGAGGTGGATAGGCCATGGTTTACCAGCCGAGAGCAGCCAAATCAGAGGCGCCGCCACCGCCGCCCCGATTGGGTGAGCAGATCTTCGGCAGCCTTTGGCCCCCAAGTGCCGGCCTCATAGGTGAACAGAGGCGGTGCAGCACCGCCGCCATTGCCGCTGCCGGGCTCCGATTCCCAGGCCGATAACACCGGCGTCACCACCCGCCAGGCCGCTTCAACCTCATCGGCACGGGTAAACAGCGTTGGATCTCCCAACAGACAATCCAGGAGCAGGCGATCGTAAGCATCCGGTGTACTCGCTCCAAAAGCCGTCCCATAGCGGAAATCCATGTCCACCGAGCGGGTGCGGATCTCTGGCCCCGGCATCTTGGCCTCAAAGCGCAACGAGATGCCCTCATTGGGTTGGATGCGCAGCACCAGGATGTTGGGACTCACCTCCCGAGCTGCCGATTGGAACAGGGAAAGGGGCACCTGCTTAAAGTGAATGGCCACCTCCGAAACCTTCTTGGGCAGGCGTTTCCCAGTGCGCAAGTAGAAGGGCACCCCCTTCCACCGCCAAGTATCACACTCCAGTTTCAGAGCGACGTAGGTGGGGGTTTTGGACTGGGGATTGACATTGGGCTCCTGCCGATAGCCCAGCACCGGCTTGCCGGCAATCCAGCCAGGGCCGTACTGCGCCCGCACCGCTGCGGCTGCCACATTGCGGGGATCCGCTAGGCGGGTGGCCTGCAGCACCTTGGTCTTTTCGTTGCGCACCCCATCGCTGCGCAGTGAGACAGGTGGCTCCATGGCCGTCAGGCAATAGATCTGCATTAGGTGGTTTTGCACCATGTCTCGCAGGGCGCCGGCAGTGTCGTAGTAGCCGGCCCGATCCTCCACCCCCACCGTCTCCGCCACGGTGATCTGCACATGGTCGATGTAGTTGCGGTTCCAGAGAGGCTCGAAAATGGCGTTGGCAAAGCGGAAGACCAGCAGGTTTTGCACCGTCTCTTTGCCCAAGTAGTGATCAATGCGGTAGATCTGCTCTTCCTGGCAAATTCGCTGCACAAGGCGGTTGAGTTCCTGGGCCGAGGTGAGGTCGTGGCCAAAGGGCTTTTCGATCACCACCCGCGTTTTGGTCGGATCGGCCACCATACCGGCTGCCCCCAGCTGTTGGATGGCCTGGGCATAGAAGTCCGGCGCCACCGCCAGATAGAACACTCGGTTGCCGCGGGTGCCCCGCTCTTCGTCCAGCTGGCTGAGCAGCTGCTTTAGGCGCAGATAGCTCTCAGCATCTCCGATATCGAGGCGGCAATAGAACAGGCGGCTGGCGAAGTCCTGCCAGAGGGCCTCCGGCCCCAAGTCCTGGGGGGCAAACTCCTGCACGGCAGCCCGCATCTTTTCCCGATAAACCTCGTGAGTCCAATCGCGGCGGGCCACCCCCACCAAAGTAAACTCCGGCGGCAGCCGCCGCTGCCCAAACAGCCGGTAGTAGGCCGGGAGCAGCTTGCGGGCGGCCAGATCCCCAGAAGCGCCAAACTGCACCACAATGCAGGGATCCGGGGTGCGTTCTTGGTTGAGACCAACGCGAAGGGGGTTTTCTGCCAGGGTTACCATAGGCCAGCTTGGCTCAAAGAGAAGGATTGGGAAGAACCTAGGGCACCAGAGAACCCTCTAGGCAGCGCAGCACTTCTTCCACGTTCTCGCGGCTGCCGATGATAAGGGGCACCCGTTGGTGGAGAGATTGGGGGACGATATCCAGGATGGCCTCGGTGCCAGTGGTGGCCGCCCCGCCCGCCTGCTCGGCCAGAAAAGCCAGGGGGTTGGCCTCGTACATCAGGCGCAGCTTGCCCTCCGGTTTTTTCTGGGTGCCGGGATAGAGGTAAACTCCGCCCTGCAGGAGAATGCGGTGAAAATCCGCCACCAGAGCGCCGCTGTAACGGGAGATGTAGCCATCGCGGCGGTGAACATACCGGACATAGTTCTGGATCCCTTCGCTCCACTGGCAAAAATAGCCCTCGTTGAGGCTGTAGACGGAGCCGCGTTCAGGAATGCGGATGTCGCTGCGGGAGAGGATAAATTCCCCCAAGCTGGGATCCAACGTAAAACCGTGTACCCCCTTGCCGACGGAATAGACCAATTGGGTGCTGGGGCCGTAGAGAATATATCCCGCAGCCAGTTGGCGACGGCCCGGTTGCAGCAGGTCTTGGTTGTCCGCTTCCGGGCGATCCTCAAGAGGGTGAAGGACGGAGAAGATGGAGCCGACGCTGAGGTTGGCGTCAATGTTGGAGGATCCATCCAGGGGATCGATCATCAGGGCCAGGCGGCTGAGGGAGCAGTTTTCCGGCAGGCGAGCCGGGGTTTTCATCTCTTCCGAGACCAGCCGACACACCAGGCCCGTTTGCTCCAAAGCGCGAATGAAGGCCCGGTTGGCATAGTCATCCATCTGTTGCTGTTCTTCCCCTTGGACATTGAGGCTGCCGGTAACCCCCAGCGCCCCTTCGATCAGTCCTGCCTGACTCAGCCGCCGGGCAATCATCTTGCCGGCCAGGGCAATGCGGTTCATCAGGGCGCTGAAGTCTTGGGCCTCTGCCGTAAAACTGCCAAACTGCTGTAAAACATGACGGGAGAGGGTGAGCACATCCCGCAACATCTCCCGTGAGGACTCCGTCCCGCTAACGCGGTCGGCACTGCTGGGCACTGCAGGCGAGGGGAGAGGAGAGCTGAGAACCATACGAGGCTTCGCCAACACGAAGGGGAAACACCAACACCCAGGATCCCTGGCCCCCATGTCTTGACTCGGTCTCGCTAACGCGATTGGAACCTGGGATCCCTTCTATTAGGTAGGCTGGCCGATTCCTGGCGCAGGTGCAGACAACTTACAGAGTTGCTTCAGATTTGGTTTGGATCCCTCTTGCCGGCAGAGCTAGTGTTCCCCCGAAGAGAGGCGGTAGGATGAGTTCTAGCCGTTTTCTTCCTTGCCCACTTCCTCTCGATTCCCTCTGGCAATGATGGCCAATTCTCCGCTCCCACTGCGCAGCCAAGTGGTTACCCAGGGAGTACAGCGCTCCCCCAACCGCGCCATGCTCAGGGCCGTAGGCTTTCGCGACGAAGACTTCGGCAAGCCCATCGTCGGCATTGCCAACGCCCACAGCACCCTCACCCCCTGCAACATCGGGATCCAAACTCTGGCGGAGCGGGCGGAGGCGGCTCTGAAGGCAGCGGGCTGTATGCCCCAGGTGTTCGGCACCATCACCATCAGCGATGGCATTTCCATGGGCACGGAGGGGATGAAATACTCCCTGGTGTCGCGGGAAGTGATTGCCGATTCCATCGAGACGGTGGTCAACGGCCAGAGCATGGATGGCCTCTTGGCCATCGGCGGCTGCGACAAGAATATGCCGGGGGCGATGATTGCCATGGCCCGCCTCAATGTGCCCTCGATCTTCGTCTACGGCGGCACCATCAAGCCGGGTCACTACAATGGCCGCGACCTCACCATCGTCAGCGCTTTTGAAGCCGTAGGGGAGTTCAGTGCCGGGCGCATCTCCGAGGAAGAGCTGCTGGCGGTGGAGCGCCATGCCTGTCCCGGTGCCGGATCCTGCGGCGGCATGTACACGGCCAACACCATGTCCAGCGCGTTTGAGGCCATGGGGATGAGCCTGCCCTACTCCTCCACCATGGCTGCAGAAGACGAAGAGAAAGCCGAAAGTGCCGCCCAATCGGCCAAGGTCTTGGCAGAGGCCATCAAAGCCAACCTCCGCCCCCGCGACATCATCACCCGTAAAAGCATTGAAAATGCCATCTCGGTGATCATGGCCGTAGGGGGATCCACCAACGCCGTGCTCCACTTTCTGGCCATTGCCCATGCGGCAGAAGTGCCCCTCACCCTAGAGGATTTCGAGACCATTCGTGCTCGCGTGCCTGTCCTCTGCGATCTCAAGCCTTCAGGGCGGTTTGTGGCCACCGACCTGCACCGGGCCGGCGGGATCCCCCAGGTGATGAAAATGCTGCTCAACCACGGCCTGCTGCACGGGGACTGCCTCACCATCTCCGGCCAGACCATCGTCGAAGTCCTGCGGGATGTGCCGGACGAGCCTAGCCCGGATCAGGAGGTGATCCGCCCTTGGCACAGCCCCCTGTATCCCCAAGGGCATCTGGCCATCCTCAAGGGGAATCTGGCTCCCGAAGGAGCAGTAGCCAAGATTACCGGCGTCAAGAACCCGAAAATTACCGGGCCGGCGCGGGTCTTCGATTCAGAGGAGTCCTGCCTGCAGGCCATCCTCTCCGGCCAGATCCGAGCAGGGGATGTGGTGGTCATCCGCTACGAAGGCCCCAAAGGTGGCCCCGGCATGCGGGAGATGCTCTCGCCCACTTCGGCCATCATCGGCGCCGGCTTGGGGGATAGCGTTGGCCTGATCACCGATGGCCGCTTCTCCGGCGGCACCTACGGCATGGTAGTGGGCCATGTGGCTCCCGAAGCCTATGTGGGGGGCACGATTGCCCTGGTGGAGGAAGGGGATCTCATCACCATTAATGCCCCGGCTCGCCAGTTGCACTTGCATGTGAGCGAAGAAGAGCTGGCCCGCCGCCGCGCCCGCTGGTCTCCTCCTGAGCCTCGCTACAAACGGGGCACCCTAGCCAAGTACGCCAAGCTGGTCTCCAGCAGCAGCCTGGGAGCAGTGACGGATTTGAACCTGTGGGATTAATTTCCCTCACCCCCGGCTCGTCTCCCAGAGGGAGAATTGGTACTTGAGAGATAGCTCCAGATTCCTGACCCTGCAGGGATCAGCCTTGCTGGGTTAAGTGCAAGAAAGCGGCAGAGAGAAGGGATCCCTGCCGCTGGGTTTTATGGGCTGACGGCCTCAGAGACAACTAGGTACCGATGATCCCGCCGTCATTTT
This sequence comes from Synechococcus sp. R55.4, assembly GCF_047461935.1. Lineage (NCBI taxonomy): Bacteria > Bacillati > Cyanobacteriota > Cyanophyceae > Synechococcales > Synechococcaceae > Synechococcus > Synechococcus sp. R55.4. Next base: position 5,037 of record NZ_JANSIF010000063.1, read on the forward strand.
TGGTGATCACCACCACCGCCGAGCGGGGGTAGAGATTGGGGTCGTAGTCTGGCCAGCGGGAATTGACCTTGCCGGCAGCAAAGTCGTCCTCGCTGGTGCTGGCGCCTGGGTGCTGCACGTTGATGAACATGGTGCGCTGATCGGGAGTGGTGACCACACCGGTGATCTCCTGCCCAATCGGCCCGGTCAAGAAGCGGCGAATTTCCCCTGTATCCGGATCGGCAGCCAACATTTGGTTATTGCCAAAAGGAGCAAAATCCCCTTGGTTGAGATTGCTTTCGCTGGTGTCGGTCTGGATCCAGAGGCGACGGCTGGCATCGAACCACAGACCATCGGGAGAGTTGAAGATGTTATCTGCATTGAGGGGTTGACCTGATAGGGTGCGGCTATCTTCCGGCGGCCCGGCCAAGACAAAGAGATCCCACTCGAAACGGGTGGCTTGAGGCCGGTCGTTGGCTTCCTTCCAGCGGATGATGTGGCCCCACTTGTTTTTGGGACGGGGGTTGGCAGCGTTCACCTGGTCTTGTTCCCGACGGCTGTTGTTGGTCAGGGTGAAGTAGACCATGCGGGTTTGCGGATCCACCGCTCCCCACTCAGGCCGGTCCATTTTAGTAGCACCGACAAAATCCGCCGCCGTGCGGGTATTCACCAACACATCTGCTTGGCTGGTGAAGCCGTTTTCCGGGGTTAGACCGTTTTTCCCAAACACCAGCGGCAGCCACTCCCCTGTGCCATCTTCGTTGAACTTGGCCACATACAGGGTGCCATTGTCCAACAGATGTCCACCCGCCGTTTCCTTGCGGTAGGGCTCGGCAGAGACGTACTTGTAGATGTACTCAAAGCGGGCATCGTCCCCCATATAGGCCACAATCGGCTGGCCTTCCACCGGCGGCTGAAACACCACGCCTTCGTGGGCGAAGCGGCCCAGAGCGGTGCGCTTCTTGGGAGTGCTGCTGGGATCAAAAGGATCGATCTCCACCACCCAGCCAAAGGTGTTGGGCTCATTGCGGTAGTCTTGGGTGGCATCCGCAGCGGTGGGGGTGGCATTGAAGCGGATGAACTCGTCCGCCTTGTTGCTGGCCAGCTCCCAGCCGTAGCGAGAAGTCTCGGTGCTCACGCCGTAGCGCTTGTGCTCCCGGGGCAGGTTGGGCTTTTGGTCGGGGCCTTTGCTGGTGTTGCTAAAGTAGCCCGCCCAGTTCTCCTCACAGGTGAGGTAGGTATTCCAGGGAGTGACGCCGTGGGCGCAGTTGTTCAAAGTACCCCGGGTCATTGTGCCTTCAGGGCTGAACTTGGTTTTCACGAAGTCGGATCCCCGCACAGGCCCGTGGATCTCCATGAGGGTGAGGCCGGTAATGCGGCGGTTGAGGCGATCCCGCACCACAGTCCAGTTGCCGTCCCCCTGCTGCTTGATGTGGACAATGCTCACCCCGTGGGCGTTCAGCTCTTTGAGTACTTGATCGGGATCGCGGCTGCCGTCGGGATTGACCGGATAGTCCTCGTCGTCAAACTTTTGCCCCTTGGCGGCAGCGTGCATGAAGCGCGGCTCCACATACTCGTGGTTGAACACCAACAAGCCCTCATCAGAGCGGCCCTGCCAGGGATCCTTCCCATCAATGGGGAAGAAGTGCATGCCGTCGTGGTGGCTGCCCACCTGCATCCCTTGCTCGGCGCCGGTGTTTTCCAGCTTGAACTGTGGGTAGGTGCCGGTGATGGGGGTACCCCAGGCCAGCAGCGGTCGAGCCGTGTAGCCTTCGGGCACCACCACTTTGTCTTCTGCACTCACGGGGATCGCCTTGAAGCCCAGCAAGGAGCTGCCGCTGGCCGCTTTGGCAGATTTGGAAGCGCCGTTTAGCGCCGGCAGGCCGAAAAAGGTGGCCACTGCCGCCGCAATGCCGCCCTGCAGCACTTGGCGCCGCTGCAGGCGGGTTTCCAGAATGCTGCTGAAGGTAGGGTTGGGCGAATGATTGCACAGAGGCTCGTCCCCATGACGGAGCCGGGGGCCATGCGGATTGCTATTCACTTTGGTTCTCCTCTTCTCTTGTCTTGTCGGTCTTCTAGAAGCTAGATGTTTTACAAAAAACATCTATTCCCCGCGTGACTGTTTTCACGCATAAGGATAGGCACTACAAAACTAGTGGCTGGAAGTTAAGGAGAGACCAAGCCCAGGTTAAGCCTTGCCGATTTGGAGAATTTCTTTAGATCGACGTAACAATTTTTTTTAACGATTTGTTGCGATGAGGCAGGGCATTGCTGCGGCTGCCTGTCAGGATCTTTCTCGTAGCCTGGAGAACAGATACACCCCATCGCGATGGTAGAGAAGTCGAAATGAGGTTTCGTTTTGTAAAGCGGCAATCAGGGTCTGGGAGAACTCTGGGCTGCTGCGCCACCCCGGATGGCGGCTGTTGAGCAAGACATAATCAAAGGGATCCCATTGAGAAGGCGGGGATCCATTGAAGCGGCCCTCGTCTGTAAAGTAGATTACAGGTCGCTGGGTGAGGTGAGGGCTGATCTCGTGGGTGGTGAGGACGCCCCCTTGGGTGGTGATCTGGGCAAGAGCCTGTCGGGTTGCCTGCCAAGTGTCCAGGGAGCTGAGATAAATCGAGCCGAAAAAGGTGTATTTCCCCAAGGCCAAAAAGGCCAGCGAAGACCAGATCAGGGGCAGTTTTCCATCTTTTATAAAATGGCTCTGGAAGAGGTGATTTTTCACATTCTCGATGACAGCTAAGAACAAGAAAGGAACGATAGGCAAAGCGTACTGATGCACCAGATCTCGATAGGCGGGGTTGCTGGAGAGTATATTCAAACCCAGGGTAGGCAGGGCAGGGATCCAGGGATCCCAGTGTCGCCAAGAGAGACCCCAAGCCAAAGGCGCAACCAATAAAAATCCATAAAACAGGGTGTCCAGAGAGAAGACTTTGCTCAAAACCAACATCGGTCTCAAGATTAAACCTTGAACAATTTCCGCAACAGAATTCCCTAGATAGTCGTAATGAGAAACGGCTGCCGGCTCGCTGCCGCTGAAGTGAGGAATGACCCCAAAAGTGGCTATCCCAAACCAAGCTGATCCTGCTGCAATTGCCGTCCAGCCCCCCACTTGGCATCGCCATTGCCAGCGTTCTTGAATTCGTCCTCTTTCCCAAAGCAACAGCCAGGCTCCCAGGGCGACAACATTGAGAGACAACACTGCTTTACAGCCGAGGATGCCGCTCAAACAGAGAAGGAATCCCCACAATTTTCCAGAGCGAATGCAGAGCACAGCCGCCAAGAAAAGGGGAACGGCCAAAACCTCTGGATGAAAATCAAAAAGGTTGGCGTTAAAAATGGCCGGATAGAGAAGATAGGCTGTGGCAATCACCATCACTTGGCTAGGATCGACCTTGGCCTGAAGTGCAAGGTGATAAATAGCCAATGCTCCCAAGGTTAACGCCAGGGATTGGAGCCCAAACAGCCAATAGACCGAGGGGACAATGCGGTACAAAAAGCTGATGGGATAGAGAATAAAGGCTGCGTGGTCTCCCAAGATGTGGATCCCTCGAATGGTCGAAAACGGAACCTCTCCCCGACTGATTAGATAGATGGATTGGTCGAAGATGCCAAGATCATATCCTCCAGACTGAAACAGGTGATGCCGGACAACACTACAGCCAAAGAGAATGAAGAAATTAAAAATCATGATTGCCAGCAGAAGTGGAGGCAGAGGACGATCCTTCATAAGAACTAGGGCTTTTGATTTATAGATCTTGGCAAGGTAACTTTATCGCTTTTCTCAGCCTTGCGTGACATCCTAGCGAGATCTGGATTCGGCAGAGGCTCCGCCGCAATTCCGGACATTTCTCTTTCCTCGGGAGTATGAGGAATAGCTCAAGCTTGTTGGAGATAACGATACAGATGAGTTAGGACTGGTTACGACAAGAGGGTGTGATTTGGCCCAAGATGGCAGCATGTCTTGCCCCAGTTGCTTCCGGTAAATTGTTGGTCTTACCTTGCCAGGTTTTATAGGCCAATACCGCGAAGGCAAGGGCCTCTTTGGCCTTAGAAGGGATCCCCACTTGGTCGGAAGTCAACAGGGTTGTGGTCGGCAGTTGCTCCTGCAGCAGTCGCATAAGGACAGGGTTTTGGGTGCCGCCACCGCTGAGGATAACTTGATCTGGGATCCTAGGTAAAAAGTCCCTATAGGCTTGGGCAATGGAGCAGGCTGTGAACCCCGTGAGGGTGGCAATACAGTCGTGGGCGGATATAAATTGGGGCCAAATTCGCTCTAAATAAAGGGATCCAAAATACTCTCGGCCAGTGGTTTTGGGCGGTGCCTTTTGAAAATAGGGATCCCGCATCCATTCTGTAATTTTTTCCCAGTGGATCTGGCCTTGGGCAGCCCATTTTCCGTCGCGATCAAAGGCTTGTTGTCCTTGGCTGGCCCGCATCACCGCCAGATCGATCAAAATGTTGCCGGGGCCAGTGTCGAAGGCCAAGGGGGATCCCCCACTGCAGAGGCTGGGGAGATAGGTGAGGTTGGCAATGCCGCCGATGTTTTGGGCCACACGATGAAGGTGGGGATGCCTCAACAGCAGCCAATCCACAAAAGCTACCAAAGGTGCGCCTTGACCTCCTGCCGCCATGTCCCGCGCCCGAAAATTGCTCACCACCGGGATCCCGGTCAGCTCGGCAATCACCGCAGCTTCACCGATTTGCAAAGTCGAAGCTTCTGGCCCACTGGGGTTATGCCAAAGGGTTTGGCCATGGCTGCCGATGAGATCGATCTGTTGGGGGGTAAGATGGGCCGCCTGGATCCCTTGCAAGGCCGCTGCCGCAAAAGCTCGACCCAAGCGAAAGTTCAAGGTGCAGATGTGATCTACCGTGCCGGTTTTGGGATTCGCAGCCCGCAAAATCTCTGCCCGCAGCGTCGGGGAATAGGGGATTGTTTGGAAATGTATCAACTCCCACTGTAGGGAATCGTCGCCCTCGATGCGGACGATGGCTACATCGATCCCGTCTACAGAGGTGCCCGACATTAAGCCAATGACAATCATTTTGCTGGCGGCTCAACCAGAGGCTTGAGAAGGTCTAAAGTTTTGCCCCCTTTCCCCTTCCCCTTTTTAGGATACAGGCAGGGTATCCAGAGCTACCGTGTGGGGGACTATGAGTGAAGCCATCCGCTACGACCTTCTTTTGGTGGGGGGAAGCTCCTCCAACTTGATCTTGGCCCACCGCCTTTTGGATCTGGCCAAGCTCTCTGGGCTGAAAATCTCTATTGCCATTTTGGAAAAAGCCCGCCAATTCGGCGGTCACATCGTCAGTGGCGCCATCTGCAACCTCCAAGTGATCGCCAAGCTCTTCCCCGATTTTGAAAGCCAAGGATTTCCCCACGAAGGCCGGGTGGAAGCCAATCACTTGAGCGTGCTGGGATCCCAACAGCGCTGGGATCTGCCGGAAGCGGTGATCCCGCCGGGATTTCGCAAGCAGGGGCAGTTCATTCTCACCCTCAGCCACGTCATCCGTTGGCTGGCCGAAACCCTGCAGGAAAAAGCCAAAGGGATCCCAAATGTTACCCTCGATGTGTTCCCCGGCTTTGCCGCCCATGAAATCCTCTACGAGGGGGAGCGGGTGATTGGGGTGCGGGCGAGCGATTCTGGCCAAGTGTACGAAGACTGTATCTTTGCCGAACTCACCTGCTTTGGCGACAAAGGCTTCATTTCCAAAGATCTCATCGAGAAGTTTCAACTGCGCCCCAACCCGCAATTGTGGTCGGTGGGGGTCAAAGAGGTGTGGCAGATCCCCCAGTCCCTGCAGGGGCAGGTGTGGCATACCTTGGGCTACCCGGTTTTGGATGGCAGCTTCAGCGGGGGCTTTGTCTATGGCCTCAAAGACAATCGCCTGGCCTTAGGTCTGATCATCGGCCTCGACAGCAAGAACCCCAACCTTAACCCCCAGCAGCGTCTGCAGGAGTTCAAAGCTCACCCCTGGATCCAGTCCCTAATTGCTGGCGGCAGGTTGCTCAAATATGGGGCTGCCGTGATTCCCGAAGGGGGCTACCACAGCCTGCCCACCCGGTTTGGCGTTGAGGGAGCCCTGCTGTTGGGGGATGCGCTGGGGGTGTTGGATGTGGGCAGCTTGGCCGGGGTGGATAATGCCATGGAAACCGGCTATCTGGCGGCGGGCCTCATTCACGATGGCTTCTTGAAAGGGGATCTGCGCATCCAGGCCGACTACCAAAGGGCGGTGATGGAAAGTGCGGTGGGGCAAAACCTCTACCGCAGTCGCTATTTCCGCGAGGCTTTTCTGGAGAACTCCCGCTTGCTGGAAGAATACTTGCCTCAGGTGTGCCGCAGCGTCGATGCCGGCCATCCCTGGCTGGGATCCCTGCGCTGGGGTTTACAGGATCCCGTTCGCCGCGGACGAGAAACTCTGCGCGCCTACACCCTGCTCACCGGGCGGGTCAGCCCCAGCGAGCCACCCCCGCGAGGCTATGTGGCCCCCCACGCCGCCATTCAGGCGGATTTTGTGGCCCCCACAGCCCTGGCCCCCCAGGAATTGGCCGCTCGACCGGGCTATTTCTCGCGGCCCGATGCGGTTTTTTTTGCGGATCCCCGCTACCCCGAGGGTAACCGTCACATCCTGGAGTTCGACGCCGAAACCTGCCGCCGGTGCATCGCCACCTACGACAAGCTGAATCGCCCCACCCCCTGCGTGGCCGACTGCACAGCAGAGGTACACCACATCCGCGACCAACATGGGATCCGCTCCCATGCCATGTCTTTGGAAAACTGCATCCAGTGCCGCACCTGCGAGATCATCTGTCCCCACTTAAACTTGCGGGTCAACCCCAGCTACGAGGGATCCGGGCCGGATTTCTATGGGCTGTAGCCGTTGCTGAGGTTAACTCAGTTCGCTGCAGCTCGCCTGATCCTGGGGGTCTAGCAACTGAGGTGAATGGATCTGGCCATCTTGGCCGGCGATCCCAGGGATCCAAGCAACCTTGGAAATTGGCTAGGTTGGGTTAGGGCTTGTTGGAGATCTTTTGTCGGTGAGCGATTCTTTGGATGTCCAGGCTCCTCTGCCCGCTATCTTGGCCGATCTGCAAAAAGCCCTGGGATCCCTGGGGTTGGGCCATCTTCAGGTACAAGCGCGGCTTTCCGGCCACCGCCTGTTGCTGCGCCTAGAGGGGGATCCCTTGCCTGAGCCGAATGCTTTGCTGGAGAGCCTCTCGCCGGCCTTGGAGCAAATGGCGCTGACCCACAGGCAGCGTCAGGTGGAGCTGTTTGGCTTTCTGGCCAATGAAGGGATCCCAGAATGGCACTGCGAGTGGCGCTACCAGCCCCAGCCCAACCCCAACAGCCCTCTGTATCGCGCTCAGCGGGGGGATGAGGTGGCCATCCAGCAGGTGTTCAATTACCTGTTGCGTCCGGAAGGGATCCAAGCACGGGTTCATTTCCATCCCAAACTGGGCCTCCTGCAGGTGAACTTGCAGGCGGCAGAAGCCCCGGATCCGGATTGGGCTAGGGATTTTCTGCGGCGAGCCTTGACCCGTCTGGAATGGACTTTTTTGCAACGGCTGCGGCTTTCTGGGCAGAAACTGGGCTCTTTTTTCCCGGCCTGGAGCCAAGAGTTCGATCTCAAACAGCCTGCCTTTTGGCAGTCCCCGCAGGTGCCCTTGACCGGGCGATCCCCCATCTCAGAGAGAGAAATCTCTCCGCTGGATAAGCCGCCACCCCCTTCTCCTGCCGTCCTAGACTGAAGGACAGTGCTCGTTGGGGTTGGCCATGCGGGTTGTTTTTTTCGGCACGCCAGAGTTTGCCCTGCCTTCGCTGCAGATCCTGTTGCAGCCGCAATCCCCCTTTGAAGTGGTGGGATTGGTCTGTCAGCCGGATCGGCCCCAGGGGCGAGGGCAAAAGGTGCTCCCGCCCGCTACCAAAGTGTTGGCTCAAGCCCACGGGATCCCGGTGTGGCAGCCTGTCCGCCTGCGGCGGGATCCCCAAGTGCTGGCGGCTCTGGAGGCGCTGGCTGCCGATGTGTTTGTGGTGGTGGCCTACGGCCAGATCTTGCCCCTGACGGTGTTGCAGATGCCCAAGCTGGGCTGTGTGAATGTGCATGGATCCCTCCTGCCCGCCTATCGTGGCGCTGCCCCCATCCAGTGGGCTATTGCCAACGGCGAAACCGAGACCGGCGTGACCACCATGCTCATGGATGAGGGAATGGATACGGGGGCCATCCTGCTCCAGGCCAAGCTACCCATTGGGCCAGAGCAAACCAGCCTAGAATTGGCACCCCAACTGGCTCAACTGGGGGCAGAACTCTTGGTGGAAACGCTCTTGAAATTGGAGAAAGGGGAACTCACCCCTATTCCTCAGGATGGATCCCGGGCAACCTACGCCCCTTTGCTCAAAAAACAAGACTTTCACCTCGACTGGCAGCGCCCTGCCCAGGCCTTGCACAACCAAATCCGCGCCTTTTCTCCCGACTGTTTCACCAGTTTGAGGGGGCAGCGGATCAAAATTGTCCGCTCTGCCTCTCCTCAGTTGCACCCACCCCCTGGCGATCTCCCCCAAGGCAGCCCTGGCGAGGTGGTGGGATTGGCCAGGGGAGAAGGGATCTACGTAGCCACAGGAGAGGGATCCCTGTTGATCCGGCGGGCGCAGCTGCCCGGCAGAAAAGAACAATCGGCTTGGGACTTGGTCAATGGCGGCCAGCTCAAGGTGGGAATGCGCTTTGAGCCGCTGCCCAATTCTTGAGAGCCCACACACAGGGATCCCTTGGGCGTGGTCAACCCAAATGGTGGTGAATAAATGGTGGCGAATACAGTAATGAATGAAACATTTCCGTTGCATTACTCCCCTCTCCCTCTGGGAGAGGGTGAGGCTTACTCCGGCTGGGGAAACTCCTGCCAAAGGGTGGTGCGTTGGCGCAAGCTGAGGAACTGTCCGCCGCCCAAGATGAGGTGGTCCAAAACCGGGATCTGCAGCAGCTGCCCCGCCTGCAAGAGTTGCCGGGTGAGGGCAAGGTCTTCTGGGCTGGGATCCAAGCTGCCGGAAGGGTGGTTGTGGGCCACCAGGATGCGGCTGGCTCCTTGCTTGATGGCGCTGCGGAAGGTTTCCCGCGGATGGGTGAGGGTTTCGGTGGCTGTCCCCCGGGTTACGATCTGCTGGCCAATGAGGCGGTGCTTGATATCTAGGTGCAAAACGGCAAAATGCTCCTGGGTCTCCCACATCAGGTCGCCGCTCAGGGCCATGGCTGCCTGTTCCGGCGACTCGATCACCGTGCGTTCTGGCGGACGACTCAAAAACACCCGTCGTCCCAGCTCGATGGCGGCCAACACTGTGGCTGCCTTGGCCGGGCCAATGCCTTCGATCTGGATCAGCTCTCCGGCTTCCACCTGGCGCAACTGGGCCAAGGGATCCCCTTGGGCTTCCAATTTTTTCAGGAGCAACTGGGCGAGGCCGACTGCCGAGAGCTTGCCTGGCCCCTGGCCAGTGTTGAGCAAGATGGCCAGCAGCTCGGCGTGGGAGAGGTGCCTTGCCCCTTGGCTGAGCAGCCGCTCGCGGGGACGATCTTGGGCAGGAATATCGCTGATGCGCAGCACGTACTGGCTCATCTGGGGCCTAGGGAGGAGAAGAGGTTTTTTTCAACAGCCAAAAGGGACTGCGGCGCTCGACGACCCGCCAAGATCCCAGAATGGCTGCCTGCTCGCCCTCGGGAGCTGTAAGTTCAGCTACAAAGGGATCCCAGGTAACCAGGTAGTCGGGCGCCTGCCCCTGGGCTTGCCAGTCGGCCAGCTCTTCTGGGCTGGCGGCGTAGGGAACCTGCAGCGGGCCATAAAAATAGGGTACAAAAGAGCGAAAGCCGTACAGGCCCACCGTTCCAGAGAGAGCCGGCTGGGCGTTGTTTTCGGAAGTGGCAAACTGCCGGAAAAAGTGGACGGCTCCTCCCTGGGTGTGTTGCAGCAGGCGGGGGAAGACCCAGCACCAGGCCAGTTGGGCGCTCAGTCCCGTGGCCAAGAGCAAAACTGTCCAGCCCCAAGCCCGCCGCCGTCCTCGACTCCAAAGGAGAATTCCCAGCAGCAGGATCGCGGCGGGGACGTAGGTCAACACCGGCCACTCCACCTCAGCCTGCAGGTATCCCAGCACCAAGCTGCTGGAAAAGTCGTCAGGGATGCCGGCAAAGACCCATGCTTGGACTAGCCCAGCGGGGTCCTGGGATCCCAGCCAGGGCAGCAACAGCCACAGGGCCAGCCAAAACAAGCCACTGAGCAGGATCCAGGCACTTTCCCAAAAACTGGGCCCTCTTTTCTCAGCAACCAGGCGCTGCAAGCGCAGGGCAGCAAAGTAGGCCCCAATGGGGTACAGCAGCGAGGTGTAGTGAACCAGCTTGGTTTGCACCAGCAGCGAAAACAGGGCCAGCACCACCCCAAAAGCCACCAACAGCAGAGATTCTGCCCGCCGAGTCAAATCCACCGAGCCCACGCTCCTGGGGATGGGCTGCAGGATCTCGGCCAAAGCCAAAGAACCCCAGGGAAAGCACCCCAGGGCAAAGGCCAACAGATGAAAATAAACCGGGCCGGGATGCCCATCTGAGCTGGTGAGGATGCGCCATTGGTAGCGCCCAAACTCTTCCACCCATTCTGGCCCCCGTTGCACCCCCTCCAACGCCAGCCAAGTGAGGGGAACAGCCACAGCTAGGCTGAGGAAAACCAGGCTCTCCCCCCATCGAAGGGGAGGATCCCGTTGCCAGAGCTTGTAGAGGATCCAGATAGCCAGGGGCAACACCAGCCCCACCGGCCCTTTGGCCAACACTGCCAAGCCCAGAGCCAGCGCCCCCACCGCCTTCCAAACCCGACCGGAGCACCCCACCCGACGCGCCTGATCCGCGGCCAACAGGGATCCCAGACCCACCCCCATCCCCAGATTCAACAGCGGGTCGATGAGGCCGGTTTTGTAAAAAAACAAGGGCAGGTAGCCCGTCAGCAGTAGGATCCCCCACAGGCAGCCAAACCCCACCCCACGCAGATGGGATCCCCACCCCACCAATAGCGCCACTGTGATCCCGCCCACCCAGGCATTGGGCAACCGCGCCGCCCATTCGTTCATCCCCAAAACAGCCATGGACAGGGCCTGCAGCCAAAAAAACAGGGGCGGCTTTTCAAAAAAGGGCTCCCCGTTGATCGCCAACGAGAGCGGATCCCCGCTGGCCAGCATCTGCCGCGCCAAGCTGGCGTAGATCAGCTCATCCCAGTCGAACAGGTAGGGGATCCCCTGCCCCCATAGGAGCCATAGCCCGGCCAAAAAACCCATCCCCAAGGCCCATCCCAGGGATCCTTTGAAAGGCAAGCAGGCCGGGAACCTAAGCATGGAAGGCCGCCCATCGTTCCACCCGGCCCACATTTTGAGGCGACCGCATCAGCCGCAGCAACTGGGCTGCCAGAGCGGATCCCTCCATCTCCGCCGGAATTTCCACCCCACACCAACGGCTGGAGCTACCCTGCAGGGCAGCTATCCACTCCGGGGCAAGGGATCCCCGCGCCACCCCGATCAATTGCGGCAGAGGCTCCCGACGATACAGCCCAATCCAGCGCAAGCCCAGTTGAAAAGGCCCCGGTCGGAAACGGGGGTTCAAGCGGCCATCCGCCTCAAACTTGCTCAACATCACCTGCAGAGAGCAGATCTGGCGAGTATTGAGCGCAGGAGCCGAAGGCACAAGGCGGGCGCGGAACGTGGCAACCATCTCCGCAAAGGGGATCTGAACGGTCTGCTCTTCTCCCGGCGCAGTGTCGAACGCATAGCCGTAGGCGGGGCTGTCCCAGCCGCCTTGATCCCGCAGTAAGACCTTATACCGCTGCCCATCCCCTCGCAGGCGCAGCTCCAGACCGGCAAACCCCGACAAGTCCAGCGGCGGCTGCCAATTGCGGGTGCGCGTGGAAACAAACCCCCCAAAGTTGGCCGTGGAAACTTGCCCTGTAAACAGAAGCTGCCCCTCCCCCCACTGCAACTGGCTTTGGCTCACCCCTCCCATGACCACATCGTCCAAAATGCCCCAAAACCGGTTCAGATCTGGGTTGGGCCGGCGAAAGTCGAACAGCATTCGCTCCGTTTGCCCACTGCTGCGCAATTGCTCCAGATAAGCCTTGGCTGTTGGCGGATCCTCCAAACCCAGGATCACCGTTGCCGTCGCCCAATCTGGTGTCTGGCTCACCTCCACGCCCTGCTGCCGCAGCGCCTCCGCCAACCCGTCAGGCAAACCTTCCCCCACTACCCCCACCTGGATAGGAGCCGACTCGGCAAGAGAAGGTGGCACACAATCATCCTCCACGGCCTGGAACCCATTCTGAACCCAACGCCACACCTCCGCCAAAGGCAGGGCCTCATAGTAGGTGAGTGTGTTCCAGAACCGCCCCAGATCCCAAGGCATGAGTCTACCTCGTCTCTTCAGCTAGAAGCCGCAGGAGCCCCGCCTTCTGCCCGCAGGTCGAGGGCCGGGAAGAATCCGAGGAGAATACAATAATCAATATCAATACAATATAACAAGGCCATGACCCAAGTCCTGACCGTTTCCTGCAAGCTCAAGGTGTCTGAGTCGCAAGCCGCAAAATTGGATGCGACCTTGGATGCTTTCCTCCAGGCGTTGAACTGGGTAACCAAAACACACCCGAGAAGGTAGTTAACGCAGTCAAACTCCAATCTCTGTGCTACCACCAAATCCGTGCCCGGTTCGGCTTGTCCAGTAATTTGGCTCAACAGGTCTGCAGACAGACAGCGTCTGCCCGCAAGGTGGCACAACAGAAAAACCGCCCGGTCAAAGCGTTCAAGGGCGGCTTTGCTACCTATGATG
>NZ_JANSIF010000064.1:0-17781 GCF_047461935.1 Synechococcus sp. R55.4
GCTTCTTTCCCAATGTTAACTCTCTCTTCTGTCTGTAAAAAGCCAATATCTTCTGCCATTTGTTTTCATCTAAAAAACCAACTTCATCCTCTTTCCTCCATAAATTATTCTCTCTATCTCAACATAAGATCAACACGACCTAGGACATTGAACCCACAACCAGAACCTTGAATACAGAAGGCCAGAAGGTTTTTCTCAGTAGCCCGTCTGTCTCAGCCTAAACTGAAACAACTATATCGCCACATGAGGCTTCGGCAAATGCGCTAGTGGAGCGGAGTCCTTTCGCCTACAGGTCTAGAGGCTTGTTTTGGCCGGAGCTGGGCTGCTCGCCATCCATTCTTCTCCTGAGTGGAAGGCGATTGGAGAACACCTCATGCTAGGCATTGCTAACGCGAACTGGCATTCCACTCATGGTGAAAGACGCCCGGCCTGTCGATGCGCTCAAAGGTGTGGGCCCCGAAGAAGTCCCGCTGGGCTTGGGTGAGGTTCTGGGGCAGGTTGGCGGTACGGTAGCTGTCGTAGTAGGCCAAGGAAGCGCTGATGGCCGGGAAAGTGCTCCGCACCACTGACGCGAACGGGATTCCCAAGGCAGCCGCTGTGGACACCACCCGCCGCCAGGATCCCTGCCGTTCCTGGAGGGCCTGCTTAAACTCCTCATCTGCCCAGTCTACGCGGGTGTAGTGTCTCTAGTATCGACGAAATCTTCAAGTAGAGCCAGTATAAGCTGCCTCGGTGAGGGAGGATTCCTGGTAAAGGCGGGTGGCAGGAGGAAATCCACAGGCGCTGCCATCTTTGTGGATCACTTTCTCTTCCCAGGGCAGGCGATAGGCCCCATTCACCAAATCCTGCATGTAGGTGTAGGGGCAATCTTGGGCTCCGCCTTTGACGGCCACATAGCCACGGTGTCCGAATTGATAAATGTTGTTTTCCACACCCCAATGGATGCGAGCTTCCCGCACCAAATCTGGGCGCACTTCGCCAGTAATGATTTCATCAGGGCGATGGGATCCCATGACCAGGGGGGTGCCATCAAAGTTGCAGATCATGCCCTCCCCCATAGAATCAAACGTGCCATCCGACCCACACATACACACCGAGGCCGTCACCATCAAATTGCAAAAGGCATTGGCCTGATTGGTAATTTGCCAACTGTGGCGAATGGGGGCAGTATATCCGGCAGTGCGCAACATAATCTCGGCCCCTTTGTAGGCACACTCGCGGGCCATTTCTGGAAACATGCCATCATGACAAATGATCAGGGCAATCTTTGAGCCATTCGGGCCATCACAGACAGGGATCCCTAAATTTCCCGGCTCCCAAGGTTCGACGGGAACCCAAGGATGCAGCTTGCGATAGTACAGTTGTAGGTTCCCTCGATTGTCGAGAATAATGCCGCTGTTATAGGGATTACCCTGCGGGTTGTATTCCATGATTGAGAAGCAGCCCCAAATATCGTTCTCTCGGCAGGCGGCACTGAAGGCAGCTACCTCTGGTCCATCCAGTCGGCACATGATCTCCGGATTAGTGTCCATCGACAGGCCGTGCAGAGAGTACTCCGGAAAGACCACCAAATCCATGCTGGGCATGCTGCGGCGAGCCTTCCCCACCATACTGACTATCTTTTGGGTTTGCGCCGCCAGATCATCGGGAGTAACCACATTGGGTAGCTGCAGTTGCACCAGTCCCAATACAACACCGTTGGGAGTTTTATTCAGGCCACCGAGTCCACTCATGATCAAATCCTTTGCTGATGAAGATGGAATGGGTTAGAGAGTTAGTCGAATGGATTTAAGAACTTGTAAAAGCCGATGTATCGATTTGCTATCTAGCAATCCCAGCTTAGGTAGATAATGGTAGGTAATGGGTGAACCTTGCTGTAACAAGATAAATTGGTAGTCTTCTCCATTTGTAGCTAATCCCCAAACAAATTCTTGATTTTTTATTCCTTTGTAAGCATAGGTCAATAATTGGGCGATGGCCAGGCTTGTAGCTACTGTTCCTCCCTTGGTTTCTATCACGAGGATCCAAAAGCTCTCTCTTGCTCCTCTTCTAATGGCGAGTAAGTCTACACGACCTTTGATGGCAACTTGGCCTTCTTCCTCCTCAACGATAATATCGGCAATATTTTCTTCTAGATTAATTTTGATGTCGCTCGATAGAAAGCCTGCCAGTTTGAGAAGTGGAGAAACAAACAGAAATTTGACTTGCCCTTCATTCAGAGTGTCATCGGCCAGATAGCTAAAATACAATTCCTGGAGTTGGGTCAGCTCCTCAATCTCCCGTTCAGTCAAAGGGGGTAAGTCCAGTTTTTCCTCGAACTCTAAAGAATCTCCCCGACACAGCCCTAAGAGCTCGTGAACCTCTCTCAGAGTCAGGGTATTGGCAGGTCGGGTTTGTACAGCGGTCATAACCAGGGATCCCTAAATCGGGTTCACTTCGACTATAGCCAGTCGGCTACTTCCCGGTGCCCAAGGCCCCAGGCATGCCTGCCAGGGTTCGCCGCGGAGAACTGGTCAGGATCATGATCCCCAAGGTCAGCACGTAGGGAGCGGCATTCCACAGGTAGTAGTTGGACTGCACACCCACCGACTGCAAGGCTGGCCCAATCGCCTGAGCTCCGCCGAACAAAAAAGCAGCCAATAAACACTGCAACGGGTTCCACTTGGCAAAGATCACCAGGGCCACGGCCATCAAGCCTTGTCCGCTGGAAATGCGTTCTGTCCAACTGCCGGGGTAGTATAGGGACAGGTAAGCTCCTCCCACGGCTGCCAAGAAGCTGCCTGCCATGATGCACAGAGCCCTTACCTTGGGCACCGAGATCCCCATGGCCCGTGCTGCATCGGGGTTGTCGCCCACAGCCCGCACGAATAGGCCCCAACGAGTGGAGCGAAAGAACCAGTGCATGACAAAGGCCAGGAGGATCCCCAGCAGCAGAAGTGGGCTCAGTTTTAGGGCAGCTTGAATGGCAGGACTGCTGCTCCAATTTCCCAACTCAAAGGCAGGTAGCCGGGGGGCTGCGGGCTGAATGAAGGGTTTGCCCAGGTAAAAGGCCATTCCACTGCCAAGGATGATCATAGCAATGCCCACCGCAACATCGTTAACCCGAGGTTGTTGGGCCAAAAAGGCGTGGATCCCTCCCAAGGCTAAACCGGCAAACCCGGCCACCAATACCCCTAACCAAGGCGCGACCACACTGCCTGCCGTGTTTTGGGTGAGGAAGGAGATGGCGTAGGCGCTCATTGCCCCCATCAACAGGGATCCCTCTAGGCCGAGGTTGATTTTGCCGCTTTTTTCCGTCAGACACTCCCCCAAGCTGACGAACAAAAAAGGCGCACTTCCCCGCAAGGTTCCGGCGATCACCGCCAAGGGGATCCCCCACCATCCTAGGGCTTCTGTTTCCATCTGAGTTTTTCTCCTGACCACTGAATTGGTTACTTGACCAAATCATTGCTACTTCGGGGGCCAGTTATCTAGGCTGGTTCTGAGGGTTCTCGATCCCGAAAAAAGTCGAAGCGCCCGTAGAGGGATTCGCTGTAGAGAATCAGCAAAAAGACAATGCCCTGAAACACCAACACAGTAGCATCCGGCAAATTGTGGGAGCGCTGCAAAATGCTGCCGCTGGCCAGGATCCCTCCCAGGAGGATAGCCATCGCCACTGCTGCGGCTGGGTTTTGTCGAGCGACAAAGGCCACCAGAACGCCGCTGTAGCCATAGCCCACAGTCAAGGACTCATTGGCCCGCCCGTGTACGGCAGCCACCTCTACCATGCCCGCCAAGCCGGCACAGGAGCCGGCCAGAAAGGTGATTAACAGTGTGAGTTTACCGACAGCAATCCCCACCATTCGGGCCACCTTTGGGTTACCCCCTATTGTGCGCACCGAAAAACCCAACGTGGTGCGTTGAATCAACACATAGGCAACCAGGCAGGCAACGATGCCATAGACCAAGCCGAAGTGGATGCGGGTGCCCCATAGCCGACCCAACATGTTGGCCTCGTCAACGGCAAAGCTGGAGGGCTTGCTCAAGAAACTGGGATCCCGCAGCGGCCCCCCCACCCAATGGTTCATCAGGGCAATGGCAATGTAGTTCATCAACAGGCTGCTGATGGTTTCATTCACACCCCGGTAGTGGCGCAGTGCCCCCACCACCATGATCCACAGGCCACCGGCCACCATGCCCGCCAAGGCCATCAGGAAAACGACCACGGGTGGAGCCAGGGATCCCGCCCACAGCCCCATCGCCACAGCTGCCACCCCCCCCATCACCAGAGCTCCTTCATTGCCGATGATCACCAGCCCCATGCGGGCCGGCAGGATGGTACACAGGGAGGTGAGCATCAGGGGAGCCGCCCGTTGCAGAGTATTTTGCCAAGAGAACCAACTGCCGAAGGCAGCTCTGTAGATGGAGCCATAGACGGCGAAGGGATTTGCGCCGGCCATGGCACAAAACAAGCCGAAGATCAACAGCGAGGCCAACAAAGCCCCAAAGGGCAGTAGGATCGGCTCAAGGCTGGAGCGCCACCGCAGCGGAACCGAGCGGGAAACAGCAGAAGAGGTGGTAGCCATCAGCTAGAGATACTCCCGATCACGCCTTCCACCAGGTAGTCCATGGATTCCAGCTCGATTGCCCGCTGGCCGTATTCCACTCCGGCAGGGATCACCTCTTTGCCGGTATTGTCTTTGAGAGGGCCTTTGTAAATGACCAACGAGCCAGCTTGCAACTGGGCAAGGGCCGCTTCTCCAGCTTTTTTGGCCTCATCGCTGGCTGCCGATCCCCAGGGGGAAGTTTTAATGAATTTCTCTTTGATACCCCCCCGAATGAGGTGGGGGATCCCACCGTTCATCAGGGTTTTGCCCGCCTGGATGGCTTCGGCAAACTGGGTATAGACGCTTGTCCAGTCGTATTCAGCGCCCGTCAAATAGCCCTTGGGAGCCAGCGCCGCTTGGCTGGTGTTGTGACCACAGCTCATCAGACCTCGCCGCTCTGCTGTTTCGATAACGATTTTGGGACTGTCCACATGGCAGGTGAGCACATCGATGCCTTGGTCGGCCATGCTGTTGGCAGCTTCTGCCTCTTTGACAGGTAGAGCCCAATCTCCCGTAAAGATCACCTGAGTGGTGATGTTGGGGTTGACACTCTTGGCTCCTAAGGTAAAGCTGTTGATGTTGCGCAACACAATGGGAATGGGTTTGGCGGCGATAAACCCAAGGCGGTTGCTTTTGGTCATGGAACCGGCCAGCACCCCGTTGATGTAGTGGCCTTCATCCAAGTAGCCGAAGTAGCTACCGACGTTTTTCGGATGCACTCCCTCAATGTAAAGTCCACCGGCGTGAAAGAATTGTACCTCTGAATATTCCTTGGCTACCCGCAAGATATGGGGATCGTAGTAGCCAAAAGAAGTGGGAAAGAGTACCGTTGCCCCATCTTGCTCGATCATGGCCCGCATGGATTCTTCCACGGCCACCGTTTCCGGCACATTTTCTTCTTCAACGGTTTTCACCCAAGTTAGGCTGGACAAGCCAACTTTTCCCTCTGCATGGGCCTGGTTCCAGCCAAAGTCATCTTTGGGGCCAACGTAAATAAAGCCGATGGTGATCTCTTTCTTGTTCTGGGCCTGGG
Source organism: Synechococcus sp. R55.4 (assembly GCF_047461935.1). Taxonomy (NCBI): domain Bacteria; kingdom Bacillati; phylum Cyanobacteriota; class Cyanophyceae; order Synechococcales; family Synechococcaceae; genus Synechococcus; species Synechococcus sp. R55.4. Next base: position 5,620 of record NZ_JANSIF010000064.1, read on the forward strand.
CACGCCACAACTGTGAGGTCAAGGTGATGGCAGCGGCGGCAGCACCAGAGCGAAGGAGCTGCCTACGAGTGTACAGATGACGAAACAATGGCCGGCTCATGTTGAGAATCCTATTCGTGAATAAGCTTTCTGGAAAGACGAGACCCAGCAGACTCGGTGAGGTTCTGAACCTCTGCTGAACCCCTGGCAGCAACTACTGGATTTAATAGCCTCTATCGAGAAGTTTTGGTAGTCTAAATTACAGTTTTCTCGATTCAAAGTTTTGATGCTTCACTTTATGCTGGCAAAAGTCCTTCCCGCTCACCCAAAGTTCGGTTAGCCCGTTTTTGGCACTGATAACATTCTCAAGTCTGATGAGTTTTGCGAGTGGGTTTTATGGGTTTTCAATGGCAAGAGGGTGTTGTTCTGGCCGGCCCGGATCTGGTTCCCCATCGCTGCTCCCGCTTCGGGGTAGAACAAGACACCGTTACCTGCATGGAACTGGGGGATCCCATTGTTGGGTTGGAACAGAGATCCTGGGTGATTTTGCCGGCTTTCACCAACAGCCACACCCACATGGGGGATAGCTGTCTGCCGGATGGGGCGACAGGCCTGACTTTGGAAGAGGGGTTCTTCCGACCTGACGGCTACAAATATCGAGAGTTAGCCAAACAGTCGCCGCAACAGCACCTGGAACACATCGCCGCTCACCTGCGCTACATGGCGGCAACGGGCACCATCCGACACATCGATTTTCGCGAGCAGGGGGTCTACGGCTGCCAACTGTTGCGGGAAGCTGCAGCCCAAACCGGGATCCACTCAGTGATCTTGGGCCAGTTTGAGAGCCTCCCTTTCAGTGAGGAGCAATTGCGGCAAAATCGGGATCCCTTAAACCCCCAAGCCTATCAAGAATTGCAAGAGATTCTGGCAGTAGCAGATGGATTTTCCGAGAGCACCCTGAACGATTTGACGGAACCCGCCTGGCGGCAGATCCACGACCTGACCGAGAAAATAGGCAAGCTGCGGGCCATCCACTGTCTGGAAAATGAGGGGTATCGAGAGGTCAGTCTGGCCATCGCCGGACGGGGAGATTTGGAGCGTGCTCTTGATTTTTACCGTCCCCATTGGGTGATTCACGCAACGGTGGCCAACGCAGCGGAAATTCAATTGCTCTCCCGGCATCGGGTGAATGTCGTTTTGAACCCACGGGCCAATGCCAACTTGGGACTGCCTCTCCCGCCGATTGCCCGCCTGCTGGAGAGTGAGGCCAATCTCTTGCTAGGCACCGACAACGGACTTTTGAATAGCCCGAACCTTTTGGCAGAGCTGGATTTCACCTACAAAGTGGCCAAAAGCCAGTTTGGAGATGCGGTGCGCCCTGATCCAGTCGAGATTTTGAAGATGGTGACCAGCAACATCCGACATTTACGGCCTCTACTGGGATCCGATGTGTACGGCTATTTGGATGTGGGGCTGCCCGCCGATTTGGTGGTGCTGGACTTCACCCGTCCTCATTTGCGGGCCAGTCGTCATCTAATTGCGTCGATTCTCACTCGGGTTACCCCGGCAGATGTGGTGCTGACGATGCGGCAGGGCCAGGTACTGTGGCGGGATCCCCAGCGGGTCAACTGATGTCGAAGCTGCGACTGGGAAAAGCTGGTGAAATGCGATTATTCCTGTCTATTTCTGGAAGCGATGTAGGCTCGCCACCCCCCCCAAGCGGTGATGTCCAATTGCCCCTCACACAGGTAGGGTTCGGCTAGGATCCCCAGCACTTCCTCCCCTTCTGCCAAAAGAATGCGGCCCACTGACAAGCCTGGCGGCTCTTGCAAAAGGAGTTGACCCAACCCATGGGCAGGGATTTCCCAAATCTCCAGAGCAATTGCAGAACCGCCCTGGCAAACCCGTACCATGCCTGGATAAAGACCGTCGATGGACCAAAGCCGATAACAAGCGGCTGTTTGGGCTTCCCGCACAAAGCGACCCCCAATTTGCAGTAGGTTCTCATTGAGGGGTAGCCCCCGCATCAGGGTGCCATTCACGGCCAATTTAATGTCCATATCAAATCAAACAGATTCTCCCGCCTCCGGATCCCCGGCCAGAGAGGGATCCCAAGACCTCCTCATGCTACCCGTTGCTAACGGGAACAGGTGCTCCACTCATGGTGAAAGACGCCCGGCCTGTCGATGCGCTCGAAGGTGTGGGCCCCGAAGAAGTCCCGCTGGGCTTGGGTGAGGTTCTGGGGCAGGTTGGCGGTACGGTAGCTGTCGTAGTAGGCCAAGGAAGCGCTGATGGCCGGGATCGGGATCCCCAGGGCAGCCGCCGTGGACACCACCCGCCGCCAGGATCCCTGCCGCTCCCGGATGGCCTGCTCGAATTCCTCATCCAAGAGCAGGTTCACCAGCTCTGGATCCCGTTTGTAGGCCGACTGGATCTCGCCCAGGAAGCGGGCGCGGATGATACAGCCCCCTTTCCAAATCCGCGGAATCTCGCTGAAGGTGTAGACGTAGCCGTGGGCAACGGTGGCTTTTTTGAGCAGGGCCATCCCCTGAGCATAGGAGCAGATTTTGGAGCAGTAGAGGGCGGCGCGCAGATCTTGGATAAAGCAGTCGGGATCCCCTGCAAAAGTTGCGTCGGGCCCCTTCAACTGGGCAGAGGCAGCCACCCGCTCCTCTTTCATCGACGAGAGGATACGAGCTTGCACTGCCGCCTCGATGGTGGGCACCGCTACCCCCAGATCCAGAGCATCTTTGACCGTCCACAAACCGGTGCCTTTCTGCCCGGCCTTATCCAGGATGAGATCCACCAAAGGCTTGCCGGTTTCCGGATCCAGGGTTTGGAAAATCTTGGCGGTAATTTCAATCAGGAAAGATTCCAGCTCCGTTTCATTCCAAGCCTGAAAAATCTCCTGCATCTGCGAGGCCGACAGCTTCAAGGCCCTGCGCATTAGGTCATAGACCTCGGCGATCAGTTGCATATCGCCGTATTCGATGCCGTTGTGCACCATCTTCACGTAGTGCCCGCCCCCTTTTGGCCCCAGGTAGGTGACGCAAGGGCCATCCGCCACTTGAGCAGCAATTTTGGTCAAGATGGGCTCCAGTTGTTGGTAAGCCTCTGGGCTACAGCCGGGCATGAGGCTGGGGCCGTTCAGGGCTCCCTCTTCCCCGCCGCTCACTCCCATGCCGACAAAGTGGATCCCGGTGGGGGCGAGGGCTTCGGCACGGCGATCGGTGTCGGTGTAGAGGGAGTTGCCGCCGTCGATGATGATATCCCCCGGATCCAGCAGGGGTTTAAGCTCGTCAATCACCGCGTCTACCGGCGCGCCCGCCTTGACCATGATCAAGAATTTGCGGGGCCGCTCCATCAGTTGCACCAGTTCCGGCAAGCTGTAGGCGGGGGTGATCTGTTTGCCTTGGGCTCGCTCCCGCATGAATTGGTCGGTTTTGGAGCTGGTGCGGTTGTAGACGGCAACCGGAAAGCCGTTGCGCTCGATGTTGAGGGCCAGGTTTTCCCCCATCACCGCTAGGCCAATCACCGCAAAGCTGGGCTTGCTCATAGTTGGGCACTATCGACACCTCACCCAATCTAGAGGCCAATCCGACCGACCGGGTTCAGGGATCCTGTTTTCTTCACGTTTGCCGTGGTTGCGGGTTTTGGGGTGGGTTTCCAGGACAGCTCAAGCTCTCGCGGGTGGTTACACCGGTTACCGGGTGGGATCCCTCAGCTCGCTCACACAACTGCCGCTTTGCCGCCCGATCCACATAGGCTTCGCTGAAATCGGCGCCGGCAATCTGCGCGCCCTGCCAAACTGCCCGCGCGGCAATGGCTCCCGTGAGGTTGGCCCCCCTGAGATCGGCTCCTGCCAAATTGGCCAGATCCAAGAGGCTATTGCTCAAGTCGGCACCGGATAGATTGGCCCCTGCCAGGTTGGCTTTGGTGAATGCCGCCCCCGCAAGGTTGGCCCCGTGCAGATCGGCGCCCTGCAGGTTGGCACTGACAAAGCTGCTGCCCCGCCAATCTTGGCCGGACAAATCCTGACCCTGCAGATCGGCGTTGTTGAAGTTGAGACGGGCTTGGCTGCCCGCTATGGAGCCCCAGAGGAGCCAAAGCAGCAGAGTGGCCGCCAGCAGCATGCCCAGCTTCCCGAAGTCGCGCCAGCAAGTCGAGGCGTTGGATTTTGGGGCCATCGAGGATCCCTAGATTCTCTACCCCCATTTTTGCCGATTTTCCCCTTGCCCACTGAGAACTGGGATCGTTGCGTTGCAGCAGAGACAGCCCTTATCCGCCGTAGGTCACATTCCGCTCGGTGGTGCGAAATTGCAGGATCGTCAGCCCCACCACAATGAGAAACAGGACGATGGATTGCGCGGCAGCCCTGCCCAAATTGCCTGAAGACACTCCGATTTTGTAGATCTCGTAGATCAACACCGAGGTGGATCCGGAAGGGCCCCCAGCAGTCAGCAAGTCAATGGTGCCAAAGATATCGAAAAACGCATAGGTCATGTTGGTAATCACCAAAAAGAAGGTGATGGGAGAAAGCAGCGGTAGGGTGATGGCAAAAAAGCGACGCACTGCCCCGGCCCCGTCGATGGCAGCCGCTTCCAGCAAATCCTTGGGCAGGTTTTGCAGGCCGGCAAGGTAAAACAAAATGTTGTAGCCCATCTGCTTCCAAACGCTGGCAAAAATCACCACCCAAGGGGCCAAGTTGGGATCGCTGAGCCAGTTTAAACGGGGGATCCCCACCAGGCCCAGCAAATGGTTGGCCACCCCTCCCAAGGGGTTGAACATGATAAAGAAGATGATCCCGGCCACCGCCGGAGAGATAGCGTAGGGCCAGATCAGCAACACCCGATAAATCGCCGCCCCCCGAATCGGCTGGTAGGCCAGCGTGGCAATCAACAGGGATCCGCTCAACCCCAGCACCACGATGGCCGCCGAAATGGCAAAGGTAATGCCGAGGCTACGCAAATAGGTGGCATCCGTCAGCAGACCGGTGAAATTGTCCACACAGACGAAGCGGCTGCGCGGCGCTCCCACAAACGTGAGCAGGGTGGAAAGGCGGAAGGTATCCAGCCCTGGGTAGTAGAGAAACACCACCAAGATCGTGAAGGTGGGCAACAAGAGCAGCCACGCCAGCCACCACTGCTTAAAGATGCCCCTCTCCTGAACAGCTGGGCCGGGGATCCCCAGGCGGCGCTCCTGCTCCTTCTGCGTCCACGCCAACAGTGGCCAGAGGGGAATGGCCATGCCCGCCAGCACCAGCCCCACGCCAAAGGCCATGTCGATGGCCTTGCGCTCCGGCTCAAAAGTGCAAAAATCCAGGGGCGCCATAAAAATCAGGGATCCCAGCCCTCCTGCTAGGCCCCCCAGCACTGCCCCCACCGGCACAGGCCACTCGATGCGTCGAAAACGGAGCCCCATCCAGAGGGATCCCAGCAACCCTGCCAACAGCGGCACCAACACTTGGACGAATCCCAACATGCCTCTCACCTCGGCTGTGCTCTTCACAAGAGCCTTATCAAAGCCCGGAAAGGGGCAGGCCGCCGCCCACCCCCATCCCTCAATGACACCGTCAGCCCATCGACATCCAGGTTACTGGTAGAGGGAGTTGTACTCGGCCAGAAGGCGGTTGGCCTCCTGGTTGGCCTTGGCCATAGCCTGGGCCGGATCCCCGCCCTTCACCATGAGATCCTCCATGGTTTGGGTTACCACGTTGCGAATCTCAGGGAAGGCCCCCAGCAGCGCCCCACGGGTGGCAGGGGTCACTTTGGAATTATTAATTTGGTCGCTGGCGGTGAAGAAGTTGGGGTTTTCCTTGAACCAGCCCTTCGACTCCAGTAAAGCTACCGAGCTTTTCCGAATGGGCAAGTAGCCGGTCACTTGGTGCCACTCGGCAGCATTTTCGGTGTTATTGAGCCACAGCATGAAGGTCAGCGCCCCCTCTTCCACCTCTTTGGGCAGATCCTTCACCAACCAGAGGCTGGCTCCCCCGATCAAGTTGCCTGTCCAACCCTTGTCGGCGTTGTAGGGCATGCGGGTGGTGACCAGCTCGATGTTGTTCTGCTTGGCGGCATTGGTGATGTTGGCGGCATCGGCGCTGCTGGTGATGGCCATGGCGACGGTACCGGTCTGGATGGCCTGCTCTGTGGCTGCCCAATCCCGCTGCTTGCCGCTGTAGATGTAGTAGCCTTTGTCATGCATCCCTTTCCACCAGGTGGCGATGGCAATTGAGGGCTCCGAGTCCAAAAAGACCTGGGTGGCACGGGCGGCACGGCCATTGTCGTTGTTGGCCAAGAGGGCATTTTGCTGGGCCATCCATTGCTCGTAGAACCAACCGTGGTTGGGCCAAGTGACGCAGCCCTGCGGCGCATCGGGAAGCGCCATGATCTTCTGACAGGCAGCCTCTAGCTCCTGCCAGGTGGCCGGCGGCTTTTCGATCCCTGCCTTCTTCAAGATGGCCGTGTTGGAGTAGAGAATGGGGCTGGAGCTGTTCCAGGGCATGGACGTAAATTTGCCATCCAGGGTGTAGTAGCTCACCACCGGCTCAATAAAATCGTCGAAATTCACCGGGATCCCGTTCACTTCGGTGCGATTGCCCAGAGCATCGGCAATGGACTTGAAGTAACCAAAATCCCGTGCCCGCTGGGTGCCCACCTCAAACCACTGCACCACCGAAGGAGCAGCATTTTGTTGAATGGCCAGGTCGGTGGCTTGCTGAATTTCTTCGTAGTTGCCGTAGCCTTCGACCGTAACTTTGTATTGAGGAAATTGCTTGTTGAATTCTTCCGCTTTTCCGCGGGCCCAATCCAGGCGGTTATCGGTAAAGGCAATCCAAACTTTGACTTCGGCAGGAGACTGAGCAAAGCTGTCGGCAGCCAGAAGAGCAGCAGCAGAAGCAGCCACCAGGCCAGCCGCAACAGCCAGGAAAGTACGACGGGTGTTCATAGAAAAATGCAGTCGCATTCGCTAAAGGCACCTCTGAGATTACAGCACCGACATTAAGAGCAGGTTATATCTGGCTGGGATCCCCTCGGGAAGTGAACCTTCAGGCCAAAGTCAGAGTCAGATGAGGTGAGCACCTAGCCTGGGTCATGATTGGCAATTTCTCAAGGGGTCTCGAAAAATGAGAATGAAAATGAAAACCGCAAGCTTTTGCCTGTTATTGGTTACTGCCCTCCTGATGGCGCTTGCTCCCTTTGCGCAGGCTCGCCCCCGTCAACGCACTGCCACAGCCACCACGCCAACGGGTGGATCCCTGGCCCCGCGCGGTGGGCGCACCTTCACTCACTCCGGCACCTACACTGGCACCGGGCCAAGTGGCAGATCGGGTAGTGGCACCTATTCCGGCCAGGGATCCCGGCAATTCATTCCCGGTCAGGGGGTGGAAGGAGACTACTCCGGCCAAGTCACTACCCAACAAGGTCAGACCTGGAACCTGAACCATCAGCACACCACCACCCGCACGAATGAGGGCTGGCAACGGCAGGGCAGCACCACGGTGCACAATGCCCAGGGCGAGACGGTAGGCAGCAGCTCAAGCCTTACTGAGGGCCAAGCGGGGCAAGGCTGGCAGCGCAGCGGCCAATTCAGCAATGCCCGCGACCAAACCTGCACCACCGAATCGAGGGGCACACCGACGGGGCCAGGACAATGGCAGCGCGAGGCTCATGTTTTCAATGCCGAAGGGGATCTGCTTGGTGGCACCCAGTCCTCTGTGCAGTACCGATTTGTGCCAGGACAAGGCTGGGTGAAAACAGTAGAAGGCAAGACTCTAAAGGGTCAACCCATCCGCCGCACCACCACGATCGGCCCCAATCCGTGAAGGATTTGCAGGGATCCCCTCCTCAGCTTGGCTTGGCATGCCGCCGCAGCGCCTGGATCCCCGCGGCCAGGGCAAAGAGCGCGATCAGCAGCAAGGTACTTAGGGCCGCCGCTTGCTGGGTATAGCCCCCTTGTTGCAAGCCAAAGATGAGCCACCCAAAGGTCTCCGAGCGGGAGGTCACCAAGAGGGCGGAGAGGGTCAGCTCGGCAAAAGATTGCAGAAATACCAGCAACACTGCCGCCGTCAGGGCTGGCGCCAGCAGCGGCACCAAGATGTGGCGAAAGGTTTGCAGCAGGGAGGCCCCGTCAATACTGGCTGCCTCCTCAAGGCTGGTATCCAAGCTGCGCCACGCCGCTTGCAGGGGCTGCAGTGCCAGGGCCGAGAACCGCCCCAGGTAGGCCATCAGGATCAGCCATAGGGTGCCGTAGAGGCTCAGCCCCGGCAGGGGAGGAGGCAACCACACCAAGATGAGAGACAAAGCAAAAATCAGGCCCGGCAGGGCATAGGGCAAGTCCACGATGAAGCTGAGCAGGGCCAACAGCGGCACCTTCAAGCGGGTCAGGGCATAGCCCAAGATCGTCCCTATCCCGCTGCAGAGCAGTGCCGCTCCTCCCGCCAAGCCCAAACTGTGCAGCGTGGCGCGGCGGGCCCGCTCCAGATCAAAAAGAACCATGCGGAAATGCTCCAGGGTTAGGTTAGACCAGGTCAGGGGCAGGCCATAGGCCCGCAGCAGGGCAGTCGCAGCCATGGCCAGCAAGGGCCCAAGAACGACCAGCAGAGCTGCGGCGAAAAGGATCCCGCTGAGCAGCCAACCCAGCCAGCCCAGGCGATAGGGATCCGGAGGCGCCTCGCCGGGATCCAACCCCTCCTGACTCCGCTGGGGCCAGCTCAAGAAGAAGAGGGCCGGCAGGCCAAAGAGCAACGCCAGCGCCGCACTGCGCCCAAACCCATCGCCGCTGAAGTTGATCACCTCCTGGTACAGCAGAGTGGGCAAGGTCAGGTAGCGCCCCGGGATCCCCAGCAAGGCCGGGATCCCGAAATTGCCCCAGGCCCCCAGGAACGCCAGTGCTGCTGCTGCCGCCACAGAGGGCCGTAACAGAGGCAGCGTGACGTAGAGCCAAACCTGCAGCAGGTTTGCCCCATCCAGTTGGGCCGCCTCCTGAGCCTGCTTGGAGAGCCGGCTCAGGCCCGCCACCAGCGTCAGATAGGCAATCGGCAGCACAAAAAGAGCCAGCAACAGGATGATCCCCGCCGGTGTGTAGAGGCTCCACAGGGATCCCTGCTTTCCCAAAATCCAGCGCAGCCCCTGCTGCAGATAGCCCACCGGCCCAGCCCACTGGATCCAGGCCAAGGCCAAAACCTGGGGCGGAATCACCAGAGGAGACAAAAAGAGCAGCCGTAGGATCCCGCGGCCCGGCAGATCCGTCTGGGTGGTGAGCACCGCCAGCAGCAGAGCGGCCCCAAGAGCCAGCGCCGCTGAGGCCGCGGACACCCAAAGGCTATGGCGTAGCGCCAGATGGACGCGAGGCGTTTCCAGCAACCAGCGGATGTTCTCACCTTCGCCGCCCAAGGCCCGCTGCAGCAGCCTCCAGAGGGGATAGACGTGGGTCAGAGTCACAAGGGCGGCTACAGCCACCAGCCAGGGGATAATGGGGTGCCTCAACCCTTTGCTCAAGTCCTTCCACCGCAAGACTTGGCCAGCGTCTGGCCAGCTTGATGTCAACCTATTCCCCAAACAACTTGGCAAAGCGAGCCTTGTCGGCCTCGCGGCTCTCGGCCAACTCCGTCGCCGGCACGCTTAAGATCTTCAGCTCGCTCAAGGCGGGGAACCCTTTCGGAGGTGTGACATCCTGCCGCAGTGGCATATAGCCCATCCCTGCAGCAACCTCCTGCCCCTTCTGAGACAGCAAGAAGTCCACAAAAGCCTGGGCAGCTTCCAGGTTGGGCGTTCCTTTTACAATTCCCACCGGCTCTGTAATCAATGGCACACCCTCCTTGGGATAGACCACCTCCACTGGGGATCCCTCGTTGCGGCTGCGAATGGCGAGAAAGTCCACCACCATGCCGTAGCTTTGTTCGCCACTGGCGACGTTGCGAGCCACAGCGCCATTGCCTTGCACCAGCACTGCCTTGTTCTTTTTCAGGGCTTCGTACCACTCCCAGCCCAAGCCGGGGGTGCGGGTGATAACCCCCAAGTTGTAGGCGGCGGCGCCCGAATAGGTAGGGCTGGGCATCACCAGTTGGCCTTCAGGAACCTGGGCCAGGGCTGCCCAACTATCGATGGGCTGGGCTTTGGCCGTGTTGTAAACGATCACCGTGGCCAAGATCTTGGTGCCGAAGTAGTGGCAGTCTGGGTCGTAGTAGGTGGCAGCGATGGCTTTGGCCTCAGGGCTGCAGTAGGACTCCAGCAAATTGCGGGCTTTCAGCAGCTCAAAGGTGGGCGCATCGGCCACCAACAACACATCTGCCTGGGGGCTGCCCTTTTCTGCTTCTAAAAGAAAGCGGCTGATCACCTCCTCGGTGCCGGAGCGAAAGATCTCCACCGAAACCTCTGGATAAACTTCCCGAAATGCAGCAACAGTTTTCTGAGCATCTGCATCGGGTTGGGAGGTGTACAAACGCAACGTCCCGGAAGGCTTAGCCCAGGCTGAGCTCAAGGATCCCCACGCAAAAGGCTGGGCAAAAGCCACGCTGCAAAGCACCGCCAACAAAGATAGAGGACGCACGGTGATTCTCCTAACCATTCCAAAATCGGTTTTTGCATTTACTCTCACTTTACTGCCGATCTGGCACAAATGAGAGCATTGCCCAAATTCACCGGAGAATAAGCCTGTATTGCAGCTTTTCAGACAACATCTATCACAGCCACTATAAGTCACAACCACATGGATATGGATAGAAGCACCCCCTGCGTAGCAGGGATCCCACTTCGCTCACAAAACTCGCAGGAAGCCGGGGGAAGCTTTGGCTTCGGGGTTCCCAGGTTTCCCCCTATTTTAGGAGTTGAATACAGCTCAGAATACCTCAATAAAATCATCCAAAAGTTATTTTCTAGTTATTTTGAGATTAAGTTCTGATTAAGAAAAATTACCGGCCAGATTGTGAGAGGAAAAAGCACAGCTTGGTTCAACCAGCTATGCTTTTTGGAACCACATACCCTGTACTTTGGCTATAGGGATCCGAAAGCGTCTTCCTTATCTAGCTCCTCCTAGAGAAGCTTAACCAAGGCAACCAGCTTCCGACTCCACCCGCCGGCTTGCCGTCGTATCCGGCACCCCCGTCGACAACCGGTAACGCCTTCCACGGTAGTACCACCCCAGCCGCGATACGCCACGGTCAGACCAAAAGCTCACAAGACTCCTCCTGCTTTGCTCCTTCTCCACCCCCCTCGCAGACACTTTTCGCCCCGAACTCAACCGTTGCCTTGGGGCTAGGTTGGGCCCGGAAAGGCCTACAGCAGGCGAGTTTTGAGGTTTAGTTTAAGGCCTGCCCAGTGTTGGGAAGCGGGCGGACGGAATCGAACCGACAACAGCAGTTTGGAAGACTGCGGTTTTACCATTAAACTACGCCCGCACGGGCATTCAGCGATGCTGAATATCTATGGTAGCATCTCTCGGCGGTGCCCCTTCCCACTCAGAGTTTGGAGAAAAATCCATCTCCATCAGCGGGACAGACTTCTCCGGTAGGCTGGGCTTACTTGCTCTGGAGATCTTTCTGGCGTTTCCTTTGCCATTGGCGAAACTCTTTCTCGTAGCGTTCACCCTCCGTTTGGTAGGCGTTCCAGCCCTTGAGGGCAACGGTCAAGCCCCACCCCATGAGTATAAACAGCGACCAAGATAGCCCTCCACCGGAGAGCCAGTCTAAGCCCAGCAAAAAGCTGTTGACAATTCCATAGCGGCCCAGCAGTTGGTAAAACTGCCGACGGCGGTAGCGCTGGAATTCTCGGTGTTGGCTGTTCAGCTCTTGCCAGGCCTTCCATTCCTGCTCGGCCAAGTCCAGCTCTTGGGGGGAGATCCCCAGTTCGGCAGCCATCTCCTGCAGTTGGGAGCGGGTGAACTCGCCCAGGCGTGGCTGGCGGGCAATGGCCCGCTGGAGGATCTGCTGCACGTCCTCTTGGCTGTACCGGGATCCCGACATTTGGCTGGCTGATATTCAACTTTGTAAACCTTATAATCCCCTAGTCTAGGCTAGCCGGATCTTGGGCCTTATGAAGCGCCGTCTGCTGCGGGATCCCAGCCGGCAAATCTCAACTCGAATGTCAAATCGCACTAATCGCAGTCACCGAAAAAACTGGGTCTGAAGCCCCGCCCTTGAGGCCTACGGCCCGCTGACGCGACAGGGCGGCTTTCATGTGTGTACAA
>NZ_JANSIF010000065.1:0-16997 GCF_047461935.1 Synechococcus sp. R55.4
TGGTTGGAAACAAACAGAATGCTATCGCTGCATAGTTGAACAGTGATGTTCAGCAGTGTTCAGCGTAAATGTATCAGGGGATATGACGCTTTGCAAAGGGGATCAAACCCCGTACCATAGAGGAGCAGGTTTCTCCGTTTCTCTGTTTTCAATCCCCAGGACTCACCATGGTGCAGCCGTCAGCGACCTCTGGGCAAAAGCCGATTGTCATCGCCCCTTCCATCCTTTCAGCCGATTTCAGCCGGTTGGGGGAGGAAGTACGGGCAGTGGATGAGGCGGGGGCCGACTGGATCCATGTGGATGTGATGGATGGCCGCTTTGTGCCCAACATCACCATCGGCCCGTTGGTGGTGGAAGCCCTGCGCCCGGTGACAGCCAAGCCCCTGGACGTCCACCTGATGATTGTAGAGCCGGAGAACTATGTGGCGGATTTTGCCAAAGCAGGGGCCGATATCATTTCCGTGCACGCAGAGTCCAGCTCCACCATTCACCTGCATCGCACCCTCAGCCAAATCAAAGATCTGGGCAAGCAAGCGGGCGTGGTGCTCAATCCGGCCAGCCCTTTGGAGCTGATCCAATACGTGCTGGATCTGGTGGATCTGGTGTTGATCATGAGTGTCAACCCCGGATTTGGCGGGCAAAGCTTCATTCCGGCAGTGGTGCCCAAAATTCGCCAGTTACGGGCCATGTGTGATGAGCGCGGCCTGGATCCCTGGATCGAGGTGGATGGCGGCATCAAAGCCAGCAACGCTTGGCAGGTGATTGAAGCAGGAGCCAACGCCATTGTGGCCGGTTCGGCAGTGTTCAAGGCCAAAGACTATGCAGAAGCCATTCGCAGCATTCGCAACAGCCGCCGTCCCGAGCTGGTGACAGTTTAAGGTGACAGTTCATTAAGGTGACAGTTCATTTTGAAGGAAACTGCTCCCTTACTGAAATCCGGCTTGACCCCAGCGCTGCGCTGAGCCAACTCCTCACGTGCCTTTAGCGCAAAGCAGCAGCCCCTTTCTGGGCAGCGTAAGGCCCCGTCCCGCTGTTGACGGCAGTTGTGCCCAGGCAATGGGGAGGCACATCGACGGAGGGGGGGATGATCGGCTGGGGCAAAGTGGGGCTGAAAAAAGTCTGACAAAAAGGCACGCGATTGCGCTGAATATCGGCAAGGTAGGGAGGAGGAATGGTGCCCAAATAGGCGCCCAGCACCTGCTGCTCGGGATCCTCTGGCAACACTTGGTAATACAACATCAGGCGATTATCGGGAAACCAGGCGCGGATCACCCTTTGCAGGGCCTTCAAGTTGAAGCCCGGCTCTTCAGGGTTGCGAATCAGGTGCATCCCCGCCAGGCGCCCGCCGACAAAATAGGCTTGCACATAAAACCCACGGGCATAGATGGGGGGCTCCAAGGAGTTCTGAGATGAAGGGGAATCGGGCAGGTAAAGGGCTTCACCCCCAGGACGCAGTTGCCAGCGGCTCCAGCGGGGATCCTCCCGGTCGCTGGAAATGGTCTCCCAATTGTTGGCGCGGGCGTAGCTCAAGAAGCGCTCCTCGACCATGCCCAGATAGAGCATTTCCATTTGCAAGGGCAGCCGGGCCCGGGTTTGCAACAGGGGCAGAGTGCGCACTTCTCCCTGCTTGAGCACCAAGGTCTCCCCCAGCGCCGGGCAAGGTTCCCACGCCAACAAAACTGTCAGGATCCCTGCCCCAACCGCCCGGCCAAGACAGCTAAGACCACGTCTTGCCGAAGCAAGCAGCAGAGGGGTGAGCATCTGTATCTGTAGAGGTAGCCTGAGCTGTGGGCAACTGCCGCCCAACCCAGTAGAAGCAGGGACGTAAGATGAGATCACCGAGAACCCCGAAAAGCCAGAAAAAAGGTGAAGCTAGAGTGCTCTGCACCGCTGACGCGATGGAAGCTCTATTGTAGCCAAAGAGCCAAAGCCTCTTGAAAATTTTAACCTGTTGCCTTGTGTGAATTTTCTTGCAGATCCTGAATGTCTCGAAACTAAGGTACTCCGCGCCGCTGACGCGAACGAAATGAGTGCAACTCTCGAGAACGGCATTCCCGCTGCAGCAGCTTCTGACCGGACAGAATGGCCGGGATTGATCGTCATTGCCGGCCCCACGGCCACCGGGAAATCTCGACAGGCGCTGCTTTTGGCCCAACGGCTGGGATCCCCGTTGTTGAATGCGGACTCTCGCCAGGTCTACCGCGAGTTCGACATCGGCACAGCCAAGCCTACCCCCGCCGAGCAGGCCCTTTGGCCCCACGAGCTGATTGACTTTGTGGATCCCCGCCACACCTACACGGTGGCCGAGTTTCAGCAGGCGGCCCAAGCCCGCATCGCCGAGGCCCATCGGCAGGGACAGACTCCCATCTTGGTGGGGGGCACCGGTCTCTACATCCAATCGGTGACTGCTGGCCTAGGGATCCCTGCTGTACCCCCGCAGCCCCAACTGAGAAGACAACTGGAAACTTGGCCCCCTGAGATCCGCTACGCCTGGCTGCAGCAGTTGGATCCCGTTGCCGCCCAGCACATTCATCCCCATGACGCAGTGCGCACGCTGCGTGCTTTGGAGATCGTTTACGCCACTGGGAAGCCGGCTTCCAGCCTACGGCGGGCTCATCCCCCCCATTACCCCATCTTGATCCTGGGGCTGCGCTGCCCAATGCCCCGTTTGGAACAACGCATTGCCCGGCGCACGGCGGAGATGATGGAGCGGGGGTGGATCGAGGAGGTGAAAACCCTGCGGGAGCGCTATGGGCCCCACCTGCCCCTTTTGAATACTTTGGGCTACGCGGAAATCGGCGCTTATCTGGAGGGGCGGATCCCGGAAGCCGAACTGCAGCCCCTGATTGTGAGGCGCACCCGCCAATTTGCCAAGCGGCAGATGACCTGGTTCCGGGCCCTGCCAGGGATCCAGTGGCTGGACTGCGAAGCTGAGGATTTGCCGGAGCAGATCTGGAAGCAGGTCAAGGCTTGGATGGCAGCTCCGACCACTGTTGAAACCAGTCCCGCCGCCGCTGAGCATCGGCTTTTCGATCCGTAAGGATCTCGAACACCCGCACCCCTTGGGCAGGTAAGGGATCCAGAGCTTCGGCCAGCTCCTGCCAGCTTTCCACTCGGCGATGGGGAATGTGGTGGGCCTGACAGAGCAGGGCAAAATCCACCGCCTGGGGCGTGGCGAAATAGGGCTCGAAGGGTGGGCCCACCTCAGCGATGGGCAGCAGCTCGAAAATCCCACCCCCCTGGTTGTTGATGAGGAGAATGGTCAGGGATCCCTGCAGGTGAGGGCCAAGCCGCAGGCCGCCGCAGTCGTGCAAAAAGGCCAGATCCCCGGTTAGCAACACCGTCGGGCGCTGCCGGTGGGCCACCCCAAGGGCGGTAGAGAGAAGGCCATCGATGCCGTTGGTGCCGCGGTTGAAGTAGGGCCGGATGCGGCGGTCGTTGGGGGGCCAAAACCACTCCACATCCCGCACCGGCGTGCTGTTGGCAATAAACAGCGGAGTCTCTGGGGGCAAGTGGTGGGCCAGCCACCAGGCTATCCTACCCTCAAACCACTCCGGCAGGTCAGCCATAGCCTGGTCTAAGGCGGTCCGGATTTGCGCTTCGGCTGTCAGCCAGCCCTGCAGAAAAGTTGTTTGCTTGGCCGGTGCTTCTGGGATCCCGGCGACCCACTCCTCTACGGCGAAAGGCAAGTGGGTGGTGGGGTTGTGCAGGGGATCCCCATTCTCAGGGCGGGGATCCAACCGCCAAACGCGGGGAGCAACCTTGGCCAGGGTTTGCCGCAGCGCTTTGCTGGTGGGCAGGGATCCCAGTTGGATGACTTGCTCCGGCCAAAGCTGGGGATCATCCCGCTGCAGGATGAGATCGTAGGTGGTGATGAGATAGGGGTTGAGGGAAGCGTAGTTGCGCAGGGGAGAGAGCCCCTCGGCCAGAACCGGCCAGCCCAAAGCCGTCGCCAAACGGGCCACTGCCTCCACATAGCGCTGGGGATCCAGCGGTTGAGCCGGCCCCGCCAAGATCACCCCCCGCTCACAGCTGCGCCACTCCTGCCAAAAAGAAACCGTCTCCGTCTGAAAAGGGCTCCGCACCGCCTGGAAGGAAGAGCCGGTGCATGGAGGAGCAACCCCACGAAAAAAGGTCTTCTCAAACTCCGGATCTTCCTGCAAATGAATCAAAGGCGCAGTGCTGCCATCGGCAATGGGAGCCAAGGGATCCCGGAAAGGCACATTTAAATGCACCGGGCCGGGAAAAGGGTAAAGGGTGCGCTCCCAGGCGTGAACCAGGGTCTGGCGCAAGTAGGCCAGGGCTTCTGGATCCGCGCTGGGCAGGGCCAACTCCGCCTGCCAGTTGGGGTAATGGCCGTAGAGCTTCACCTGGTCAATCGCTTGGCCGGCGCGGCAGTGGCGCAGCTCCGGGGGCCGATCCGCCGTCAAAACCAAAAGCGGCCAGCCACTTTCTGCCGCCTCGATGAGAGCTGGGAAAAAGTGAGCGCCAGCGCTGCCGGAAGTACACACCAGGGGAATGGGCCGCCGGGTTTGCTGGGCCAATCCCAGCGCAAAAAAGGCTGCCGACCGCTCATCCAGCACCGGGATCGCCTCGATGTCGGGGTGCTGGGCCAGGGCGTAGGTCAGGGGGGCTGAGCGGGATCCCGGACACACCACCGCCAAACGGCAACCCAGCCGACTCAAGGTTTCGGCCAATAGGGATCCCCAGAGGGTGTTGAGGTTGCGCCAGTCCAGCCGCCTTGGCAGGACAAAGTTTTCACCGGTCACAGCGGAGACAAGGTGTTGAGATCGAATCGGGATCCCGGCGGCAAAAAGTGAATGCGGGCATTGTGCAGCCGAAAATACTCATCCGCCGCCGCCTCCTGAACGGTCGAGTACAGTTGCGTCCCGTCCACAATTGTCACTGTGCCCAAGCCGATCACCTCCATCACATCGTCGGCCTGGATCACCACCGCCGTATTCTCGTCAATGCCGATGCCCAGACATTGGGGGTAGTGGGCCACCGCCGTAACCAGCCGCACCAGGCGATTGCGCTGATGGAAATGTTGATCGATGATGACGCGAGGCAAAAGGCCCAGGCCTGTCTTCACCGTTACAATTGCCGGCGTGGGCGGTTCTCCGCTGTAGCCGCGGGAGATCATCTGCTGCCCCAACGCAGAAGCTCCGGCGCTGGTTCCGGCAATTACCGTCTGCCCCCGCTGCCACTGCTGTCGAATGGCCTCCATCAGCTCGCTGTGGGCCAGCACCTCCGCCAGCCGCTCCTGATCCCCACCCGTAAAGTAGATGCCGGTGGAGAAGCGGATTTTCTCAACGTTATCGGGATCCCTTGCCTCCATCGGGCTGCGGATATCTAGAACTTGGAGGCTGGCCGCCCCCATCTGCTGAAAAATGTTGGCGTAGATCTCCCCCAGCACCGCCGGGATCCCAGAAGCCGCGGGCACGATGGTGATGTGGGCAGACTTTCCCCCCGCTCGGCGGAAGAACTCCCAAAGGATGTGGCGCTCATTTTCCTTATCCTCTGCTCCCCCGACGGCGATGATGTCGGAACGGGCGGTGATGGGATCCTTCACGGTAGAGCGGCTCAGGGGTTGGGCGTCGTTTGTCGGCGTGGAAGGGACTCCGTTCCACTCCAGCTCACGGTGGGCGGCAGAAACATCAGGCAAATGGGGCATGGAGCGCGAGGAAGATTAAAATGGGCACATTTCACTTTCACTATGCTACGGCTTGGAATTCGGTTTGGCGCAGCTCAATTCCAGATTTCACGGAAGAGTCAGGGGTTGGTTAGGGGTCTCGAAAGGGGGAATAATGTTCATAAGAACACCCCTCGTCTCGTCCTTCGGTTCACCCAGCAGGAGCATCCATGGCCAGAAAACCTGACGGATATCTTGTCCACATCATGCTGGAAGGTGGACAAACCATGCAGGTACGGGTCAAAGAAGCCAGAGAATACACCGAGCTGATCAACAACCTCATGGTGGGCGGCGAAGAGTTCATCACCTTGCCCAAGCAAATGGACAATGAGTACATGATCGTGCGTCCTCAACGGGTGTCCGGCGTGTCGGTGGAGGCGATCTACGCTTCCAGCGTTGGCATCGACCTATAGAGCCTATAGAGCAGACCAAGGTCAGGGATCCCTTGAGTATCGCCGGGCTGACAACGCAAAGCCCCCACCACTAGGGGCAGGGGCTGCCAGAGGACTAGACCCCGCAGGATTTAGAACCTCAGTACCGACAGGTTAGCTTTGCGGGGGCAGGATCACCTTGTCGATGACGTGGATCACGCCGTTGGAAGCTTCAATGTCGGCTGTCACACATTAGCATCGTTGACCTTGACACCATCAGCCAAAGAGATCTCCACAGGAGATCCTTCGACCGTAACCACTTCCCCAGCTTCCAAAGAGGTAGAGAGAACTTTGCCGGGCACTGCATGGTAAGTGAGAAATCGAAAAAAGTCCCCGAAAAAGATGTTTCTACTGCCCCAAGATGCTTTCTTACAAAGGCTGCGGGGGTATCTTCCACTAAGGTTAGATTTGCAACAATCATCGCAGGGTGGTGGTGAGCAATCCAAAACAGGCTGAAAAAGGATCCCTTGAGGCTGAGGGATCAGTTACGTTTGTCTGCATCTATAATCATTCTGATTCAAACTAAAACGCTGCACCCACACCTGAAGCGTTGAATGCGCGGGGCTGGAAGACTTTTCTTGGTAGCTCAGGCGTCTCACTCTAACCTGAAACGACTGTACTGTTTTGTTTGCTCGAGCTGTCTATCCAGCGGCAGCACAAAAAATAACACCCTCACGGTGCCGAGCAAAGGGATAAATGAGTTAACGAGCTCGTAATAATCCTGGCAGTTGTGCTTACTCTTCTTCCGGCTCGAAGTCTTCGTCGTAGTCGTCCCCGATCAAATCGTCGATATCGTCGATGTCTTCTTCCAAAATCATCTCAGGGACCTCAATGGGCTGCTCGATCAACCGGCCCTCTTTGCGCAACCAGTCAAGAATGGAGAGGCTGCTAGGAGAGGGCACCACCGTTGGCGGCTGATCGCGGGGCTCTTCGCGCAGAGAGGGATTGTGGTAGTACATGCCGTACGGAAAAAGGGCAGTTATCGACGAGGAATGAACTCGGCTTGGATTGATCTCCTCTCAACCGAGGGACGCGGGCTTTCCATCGATATATCCCTCAGTTTAGCCTATGCCTGCCACTCCTGCAAAAAGCGGTGCAGCACCCGCTCCAGTTCAACAGCCCGCGCTGCCTTGAACAGCAGCCGATCCCCGGCTTGCACGTGATGGAGCAAGATTTCCAGCAGTTCGGATACCTCCTCGCAGCGTTCTGTCTGGGCTGCCGGTTTTTGGTCGAGCAGCGGTTGCATTTCTCCTTCGGGATCCAAGAGCAAGATCCGATCCAGCCCCAGAGGGGCAGCCGCCCGACCCACCTCTGCATAGAGCTGAGGCGCATGCTCTCCCAACTCCCGCATCGGGCCGAGAATGGCCCAGCGCCGTTTTCCCGGGGTTTGGGCCAGCAGGTGTAGAGCCGCGATCATCGCTTCCGGCGAGGCGTTGTAGGTTTCGTCCCAGATTTCCACATCTCCTGCCAGCTTGAGATGGCGGTTGCGCCCCTCCAGATGGGTGGGCAAGGCGATGGGTTCTCGGAGCCGCTCCCAATCCAGCCCCAAGCTGCACAGAGCAGCCAGCACTCCCATCCAGTTGAGGGCATGGTGTCTTCCCGGCAAGGGCACCGGCAGCGTTAGGCCCTCCACAGTTACCGTTTGGGCTCGGGGATCCCATTCTCCCCGTAAGTCCCCCCGATCCAGACCATAGGTAAGGGTTTGTCCCGACCACAGGCTGGCGGCGGTAGACAACAGCAAGGGATCTTCTCCATTCAGCAGAGCCACCCCCTGCCCTAGCTCCTGCAGCAGCTCGCACTTGGCAGCAGCAATGGCCGCGCGGGATCCCAGTCTGCCGATGTGGGCGGTGCCAATATGGGTGATCAAGGCGTGGGTGGGCTGAGCCATCTGAGCCAGGCGGCGAATTTCTCCGGGGCCTCGCATGGCCATTTCCAGAACCACAAACTGATGCTCCGGTCGCATCTGGAGCAGGGTTTGAGCAACCCCGATGTCGTTGTTGTGGTTGGCTTCAGTTTTGAGAACTGTGCCGTAGCGGGATAGGGCAGCCGCCAGCATTTCCTTGGTGGTGGTTTTGCCTGCTGAGCCCGTGATGGCTACTACGGAGGGGGGAAACTGCTCCCGCCAGCCTCTGGCAATGCGCTGGTAGGCAGCTAGGGTATCTGAGACTTGAAAATGGGGCCCAGCCACCGGACGCTGGCTGATGACGGCAACGGCCCCCCTTGCCAAAGCTTGTGGAATAAAGTTGTGTCCATCAAACCGTTCCCCCCGCAGCGCCACAAAGACTGACCCCGGCTGCAATTGGCGGCTGTCGGTGCAAATGGCTTGGACGGGAAGACCCAACAAATGGGGATCCCCCTGCAGGGGAGTTTGCAGCAGGTCAGCCACAGTTCGTAAGGTCAGCATCGGGCAGAAACTCCAATTCGCCTACAGCCTCTTCGTCTATGGTCATTTCAGACCCGATTGAGACATTTCCCAAGCGCTCCCCCTCACCCCCAGCCCCTCTCCCAGGGGGAGAGGGGAGTTGGGGATAGCTGTACAGCTTTTTTCAGCGTTGTTTACCACAGCCAGTGTCAATCAATCTCTTGCGTGGGAAGGCTCCCGCTTGGCTACGGAACTCCCATGAAGTCGGAAAAAGCTGTAAACCCAGTTCCTGGGCAACGCCAATACACGACTGGGTATAGGAAGTTGTCAGCTGGGTTGCAGCGTTTCGATCCCAGTCGGGAGGGCGATGATTGCCTCTTTGGCCATGCCGATGAACAGGCCATGTTCCACAACCCCCACCGTCCCCTTGAGTTGATCGGCAATCTTAGCGGGATCCGCCATGGGGCCGAATTGGCAGTCGAGGATGTAGTGCTGCTCGTCCGTCAAGTAGGGATCCCCGTTGGCATTCCGCCGTAAGGTGGCTGTGCACCCCAGAGCCTCTACCCGCGCCAAGGTGGTTTTCCAGCCAAAGCGCACCACCTCTACCGGCACCGGGAAGCGAATGCCCAACTGCGGGACTTTTTTAGAGGCATCGGCGATGATGATCAGCTCGGCAGCGCTGGCCTCCACCAATTTTTCCCGCAACAGGGCCCCTCCTGCCCCTTTGATCAGGTTCAGGGATCCCACTTCAATCTCGTCGGCCCCATCGATGGCCAGATCCAGGCGCGGCTGCTCCTCCAGGGTAGCCAGCGGGATCCCCAGGGAGCGGGCCTGTTCAGCCGTGCGCTCGGAGGTGGGCACACCGAGGATCTGCAGACCCTCGCTTTGCATCCGCTCTGCTAGGGCGCTGACAGCAAAGGCGGCTGTGGATCCCGTGCCCAGCCCCACCACCATTCCCGACTGCACCTTTTGAACTGCAGCCCGGGCTGCCGCCTGTTTCAGCTCATCTAAAGACTCGGTCCCGCTGCCGCCAAGGGTAGTCATTCCCAGCTCCTCTCCCGTGGATGAAGATCCTACCAAAGTGCTTTGCACCGCTACCGCCCGCTCCAGCTAAAACCCTCCGGCGCTGCCACCACCCGACCGAAGAGATCATAGGGCTCGGCGTGGGTGATCTGCACCGGCACCAGGGATCCCAGAGAGCCCTCCCCACGCACGTACACCACCCCGTCCACTTCGGGGGCAAAGCGAGGGGAGCGGCCAATCCACTCGCCGGTTCTGGGGTTTTCCTGCTCCAAAAGTACAGGTACCACTCGGCCCACCTGCTCGCGGTTGCGGCGGAAGGCAATGCCTTGCTGCAGTTGCATTAGACGGGCGCGGCGCTCTTGTTTGACAGCCTCTGGAACCTGATGGGGGAGGTGGTAGGCAGGGGTGCCCTCTTCGGGAGAAAAGGTAAACACCCCCACATGGTCAAACTGATGGCGCTGGACAAAGTCTAGTAGATGCTGGAAGTGCTCCTCCGTCTCCCCAGGAAAGCCGACGATAAAGCTGGTGCGCAGCACGGCATTGGGCAACGCCTGGCGCAGCCGCTCGATCACCCGGTCGTTGACCTGCCCTTGCCAGGGGCGATTCATGGCCTTGAGGATCTGCGGATGGCTGTGCTGTAAAGGCAGATCCAGGTAAGGCAGGAAATTGGCGGTCTCTTGAATGGCCTCCACCACAGCGGGGGTAATGCCCGTGGGGTAGGCGTAGAGCATGCGGATCCAGGGAATGGGGATCTGGCCCAGGGCGCGGATAAGCTCAGCCAAGCGCGGCTCCCCGTAGAGGTCGATCCCGTAGTGGGTGGTGATCTGGGAAATTAAAATCAGCTCCTGCACCCCCTCTTCGGCCAGTTGTTCTGCTTCCCGTAGGATCGACTCGATGGAGCGGGAGCGTTGGTTGCCCCGCAAGTGGGGGATGATGCAGAAAGAGCAGCGGTAGTTACAGCCCTCGGCTACCCGTAGGTAGGCCACAGGCGCATGGGTGGTGCGATAGCGAGGTACGGTCTCGTCGGCAATGTAATCCAAGCTGGAAGTAACGGCATTGACCCGCTCTCCCCGCTCCACCCGCTCGATGATTTGGACGATCTGGTGATAGTCGCCCGTACCCACGATAGCCACCGCCTCCGGGATCTCCTGCAGCAGCTCCTCCTGGAAGTGCTGCGCCAAGCAGCCGGCAATAACGATTTTCTTGCCCTGTACTGCCAACTCCATCAGGGTGCTGACCGACTCCCGCCGCGCTGCTTCAATGAAGCTACAGGTATTGACGATCACATAGTCAGCACTCTCTTCGTCCCCATCCACCCGGTAGCCTGCTTGAGCCAGCAAGCCCAGCATGTGCTCGGTGTCCACCCGGTTTTTCTCGCAGCCCAGGTGTAAAACGGCAACCGACGCCTTTGTACGCTGCACCGCTGTTCGCGTAAGCGGGACGGAGTCCTTAACGGATGGGAAACTGGAGACGGTCGCTTCTAACCCATTCATGGACTGAGCATCAAAAAGGGGGCAGCTTGCCAGAGGCTTATCTATTCTAGTTGAGGGCCGCATCAGCGTTGCGGAGCAATAGAGCCGTAGCCACGGCCAACGCGGTGGCCGCCCAACTGTAGGGATCCCCGCCAGCCGCCGTCGGAAACAGAGGTGCCCGTCCGTAGCCCCGCAGGCGCAAAGCCTGATAAACCCTCTGCGAGCGCTCGTAGCTGCGCACCAACAGGGTGCCCACCGAAGCGGCCAGAAAGGGCAGATCTTGTCTTAGAGACGGCCCAGGACGCCACAGGGATCCCCGCGGTCGCCAACCCCTCAGCCGGGCTGCCCGTTGCATCTGCTCCCACTGAGCAGCCATCTCTTGCAGATAGCGCTGGGTGAGCCAGGCCAGTTCCAGCAGGAGGTCTGGGATCCCCAGGGCCCGCAACGCTGCCAACAGTTCCGACGTGGGGGTGGTCTCCAGCAGCAGCATCGTGAGGGCAAATAGGGCCAGCCCTCTCCCCCCAATGCGAAGCGCCATCTGCAGCCCCTCCCAACGCAGAGCCAGGGATCCCCAGCGCCACAGGATGGTTTCCCCCGCCCAGAAGGGTAGGATCCCCATCAACCCTGCCACCAACAGCCCTGGGGCTGCCAGCCGCCTCAGCCCGAGGCTCCAAGGCAATCCCGACAGGCTCCACAGTCCAGCCACCAGCGCCCAGATGAGCGGCAAGAGGGCCAGGCACCTCACCGAGGCGAAAGCCGCCATCAGCGCCATCAGGCCCAGCACCTTGGGCAGAGGTTGCCACCGGTGCAGCCAGGAAAGGGGTTTGGAGGGGTGAGGATGGGATTGTTGACCGCGCCAGCAGCAAGGGATCCCTGAGCCGGCTTCATCTCTTGCCATACTCTCCCAGCAGCGCCGGTTGTACCCGCTGCAAAAACAGCACCACCCAACTGGCGAACAACCCCTCCACCACCATCAGGGGGATGTGGGCCACCACCAAGCTCCCAAGAGCCAGACGACCGGCTTCTGTGGAGAGGATCCCGCTGCCAGCGTCAACCACAGCAGCCATGACCACCCCGTAAAACAACAGCACTGCTAGACCCACCCCAACCGCTCCCGCCAAGAAGGCAGACACTCCGGCCCCCATCACCCGACGGCCTGCCCGAAAAATCCCACCGGCCAGGAGCGCCGGGATCCCCATAATGGCGGCGTTGATGCCCAATGTGGTCAGGCCCCCATGGCCAAAGGCCACCGCCTGAAAAAACAAGCCCACTACAATCGCCGGATAGGCCAAAGCCCCCAACATCAGACCCATCAACCCGTTCAGCACCAGATGCAGGCTGGCCGGGGGAAAGGGCAGGTGAATCGAAGAGGCCACAAAAAAGACAGCCGTGAGCAAAGCCGCTTTGGGCAACTGGTCGCGACAGCGTTGCGTAGCAATATGGCGGGGATCCCGTTCCCACCAAGGACATTGCTCGGCAACGCCGGCGCGACGGAGAAGCCGCAAGCTGTAGCTGGTGATCAGGGCGGTGATGCCATAACCCCCTAGCCAAAGCGGTGCTGGCAAAATGCCATCGCTGATGTGCATGGTCAGTCCTACTCCAGAGCAGAGGAGCCAGCCTGGGAGCCTGAGATTCCTGACCCTGGAGATCCCGAAACCGGTGGGCTCTCCACCGCTGCGTAACCAGATTGACGGGGCCTGGAGAAGAAGAGAGCTGTGCCCAGACAGCCCCAAATGACGCAACCGGCCATAACCCCCCGCTGCAAAGGCCCAAAGGGTGAGGAACCGTTGGGGATCCCTTCTGCCTGAGCAAACTCCTCGCCCACCGGCACATTGACCAATACCCCATGCCCCGCCTGGCGAATCCGCACCTGCCAGAGGCCCGTCAGGTTGGGATCCGGCTGCAGCAGAAATCGTCCCCGCGCATCCGTCTGTCCCTCCTGCCAAGGGGTAGTGGGATCCGTTGGCGCAAACACCGTTACCTGCGCAGAACGCATCGGTTCGCCAGAATCGTAGCGGGCCTGGATCTCAAAAGCGGGAACTGCCCGCCAAGAGGCCTCCACCCCGTGGCCCCAAGCGGGAGCAGACAGGAGCAGGCCGAAAGCCAGCAAGCTCAACCGTGCTCCGCATCGCTGACGCGACGCCGCAATCAGGCTCAGTCGGCAGGAAGGGATCCAAAGTTTTGGCCAGACTCGGTTCATTGGTTAGCTGAGGACAGACGACAATCTCTACGCTCTGCAGGCGACCGGTCTTAGAAAAGCCAAGACTTCAGGGCGAAGACTCTGTCTGGGCAGGGCCAGAGGCAGCGCGGCAGTGGCCTTCCCCCACATGGCCCAAGTGGTGCAGGATCTCCAATGCGGCCTTAGCCGCAGGGGATCCCTCCTGCAGATCCCCCCAGTCCACTTCCAGAAGGTCGGATCCCCCCCCAGTGCTCCGCGCCGCTGACGCGGCCAGCCGCTGCTCCAGGGAGACAGGATCCAACTTCACCAAAGGGGCAAACCCCAGAGCTGCTTGATTGAGGCTGTCGTTGGGGGGCAAGCTTCCATCTCCAAACAGGTGGTCGAAATGGAAGGTGACCTCCAGATCTGCCACCTGGCCGACGCGCACAAAGCCTTTGCGCTCCTCCCCCACATACTCTCCGCAGGTGAAGGCCACCTCAGGGCTGAACTTGAGCACAAACGGCATCTCCCCAGCCCCTTCCTTTGTCGGTCGGGCTTGGCCTTCGATCCAGAGGGAATAGCCCTTTGCCGGCCCCTCCAGTGCTGGCACCAGCCGCCACCCCAGGGCGTTGTAGTGGCCAGGGGGTGCCTCTAGGGATCCCAGTAGGGCCCGCTCCGCCGGGGGAGCCGTGATCAAATCAACCGTGATGGGGCCGGAGAGGCTGACCAATGCCCGTGCCAGCAAATCTGCATTTCCTTCCGGATCAAAGGGCGGATCGGTTTGGTAGGCGGTTATGTCCGCCAGCGTCACGTACACGTGCTCAAAGCTCAGTTCCCAGCCGTCTTTGGAGACAAACCCCTCCCGAATGAAGTCCTCGCCGTTGGCCCAAAACTCCAGAGTACCCATCTCTGCCTTTGCTTGGGCTAGGGGTGCTTCCTGCCTGACCTTTTCCGCTCCAGCGTTAGAAGCCGGTCGGCAGGCGCCTAGAGAGAAGGCCAACCCAAGGGCCAGAAAGGGTAAAGCTAACCCCTTGCCCCAGGGATCCCTTGTTGAAGCACCAAGCCGAAATGGAGTGTGTTTCACCAGTTCCCCTGCCAAGGACTCGGTCCCGATGACGCAAACGGCACTGCTCTAGCGAAACACAGGCTTCCCTGGTGTTACAATCCCCCACCAGGGCATCTGTAGGGCTATGCCTATGGCAAGGGCTACTCCTGCGCCAGATTCCCCGCCCGCACCCAACCTTCCTGCCCATTCTGACGGCGAATGCGCTGCCAACGACCATCTTCGCTGAGGCCCAGCACCGTCACCACCTCGTTCATGGGCACACCACCAATGTAGGTTCCCTCCTGCTCTGGAGTGGCCCGCAGCGCCAGGCCAATGGGCTCGATCACCCGTCCCCGCTCACCTGGGGAAACCACTGCTGCCGTGGGGGGTCGAGTCGGCAAAGGAGTTGATTCAGGGTTGGGTTCAACTGTGGGAGCTGTAGAAGTTGAAGCTGAAGCACCATCCACAGGGCCCAAATTGCCAGCCCGCACCCAGCCCTCTTGTCCGTTCAACTCCCGCCGCACCCGTTGCCAACGACCATCGGCGCTGTACTCCAACACCGTCACCGTTTCCCCCACCACAATTCCCCCTTGGTAGGCTCCATCGGCAGAAGGTTGGCTGCGGATTGCCAGGCCAATTGGCTCGATCACCCGCCCGCGGCTGCCGGGGGGAAATCCCTCAGGGTCAACAGTGCCTGCAGCAGGGCCAGAGGGGGGAGAGGGAAAACTGGCTGGGCGGGGCAAGGGATCCAAGCGCACGGCCTGCGGAAATTGAGGCGGGGCAGGGGGGGCCAACATGGGGGCAACAAGCTGCCACAACTGCCAACCCAAGGCGGCCAGAGCCCCAACCGAGACACTCACCACCACCAAGGTGCCCAAGGGAAAACCGCCAGAAGCAGGAGAAGAACGGCCTCGCATCGGGTAGTTAGCCATCCGAAATACCTTCCCGCAATGCTGCAGGCAAGAATCCGCAGAGAAGATGGGATCCCCGTCAAAACCGGGGATTTACGAAAGCCAGAGCACGACTGCTGCGCAACGCTGACGTGATTGCATCCCAATGTATCGTGTTCCGCAGCGCTCTTGCTAGGCCTGTGCAGAGGAACCGCAACGCTGACGGGGCGACGCGACCCCAGAGGGCAAGGGCGTCGGAGATTAGCTTCTACTTATTGGTGTTGGTGAACTTATTCTGCCAGTCGGTCGTCAAAATCTCTCGGCCAAATACCCATCCTGCCAGAAGGAGGGGCAATGCCAAGCCCAGAAAGCCAAAAAGACTGACCACCTGAGCCACTTGCCGCTGGGCTTGTTTTCTCCTGGGATCCGGGATGTTGTTAGCAGCCAGCACCACTTTAGAACAAAAAGCCACCACCACCGCCCCCACCGGCCCCAAAACCAAAGAGGGCCACAGCCAAGCCGCCACTTGCGAGAATGCGTAGGCTCCAGTGAATGGGATAATCACGAAACAAGCCAGCTCCAGGATCCCCCACGTGAAGAGGGCCAACCAGACATCTTTGCGGAAGACTTCATCGGGATTGGTGTACATAAGCCTCCGGGATAAACCGCCCACACTAAGGCCAGACCTCGAGACAGGAACGGAAGCGCCACGGCTTCCAGATTAACTCCAGGTGCAAGGATCTGCTTGACGGATTTCCTCTGCCATTCAGGCAACTCAGTAAGATAATGCCCAAGATTCTTGGATAAGCCTCCGTTGATTTACGCACAGGAGGGCGGCCTCGGCAAGGATAAACTCCCCGCGCGACCCCACACGTAAAGACTTGAAATAAGATTTAAGTGTTCAATCACTCATGAATTGCCTGCGCCTGTGGCCCTTTCCAGCCGAGGTTGGGGTCAAGCCTGCCCTGTTGATAAGGCTCTTTTTCCCCTCCCACCTGGCGAGCTGAGGGCCTATTGCCTCTATGTGATGGTTGCCTATGGACTGCCGAAGGGATCCCCGCACCCCAACGCCCTGCAACCTTGTCTCCTGCTGACTTCGAGAGTGCCAAGCTGCCATGTCACGCATCCTCATCATCGATGATGATCCCAGCATTTGTGCTCTACTGCAGCGGTACTTGCAGCGGCAGGGGTATTCGGTTGAGGTGGCGATGACGGGGGCCGAGGGCTTACAGCAGTTGCGCGCTTTTCAGCCGGCCTTGGTAATTTTGGATCTGAACTTGCCGGATGTGAGCGGCTACGATCTCTGCCAGCAAATGCAAAAAGAGACCGGCGTGTACGTGTTGATGTTGACCAGCCGCGTCAGCCCTGCTGATAAGTTGCACGGATTCCAGTTGGGGGCAGATGACTACCTGACCAAGCCCTTCAGCCTGCCGGAGTTACAGGCGCGAGTGCAAGCCATTCTGCGGCGGCAACGTATGAAGACCGAAATGGCCAGCGCGCCGGTCTTGACCTTTGCCTCTTTGGTAATCGACCCGGAAACCCGAGCAGTCATCCGCGAGCAGCGCCTGATCAACTTAACAGCACTGGAGTTCGATTTGCTCTATGCTATGGCTCGACATCCGGGGCGGGTTTGGCGACGGGCTGAGCTGATTCAAGAGGTGTGGGATTTTAACCACGAGGGAGATGAACGGGTGGTCGATGTCCACATTGGCCAAATTCGCAAGAAACTAGAGACTGATACCAGCCAACCGGAGTTGATCCGCACCGTGCGTGGAGTTGGCTACAAGTTTGAGCCCCCCGCTCCGAAGGAGGGATGGGGAGAGGAAAAACCTTAACCCCCAAATAACTCTGATACATTTACGCTGAACACTGCTGAACATCACTGTTCAACTATGCAGCGATAGCATTCTGTTTGTTTCCAAAC
>NZ_JANSIF010000066.1:0-16056 GCF_047461935.1 Synechococcus sp. R55.4
CCAGGAACTTCTTGAGTTTTCTCTATCTCGTCAGTGCTCTCTTTTGGCTCAAATGAAAGATCAACACAACCTAGTTGAGGAACTCAGTTAGATTCTTCCACCATCACCACATGGGCAGGGATCCCAGGGGGAAGAGCCTTGCAGCCGGACAAAAAGGCCAGCTCGATTAAGAAGGCAAATCCCCCCACTTCAGCACCGCTCTGGGCCACCAATTGGGCGGTGGCGGCGGCTGTGCCCCCGGTGGCAATGACATCATCCACGATCAACACCCGCTCTCCGGGGCGCAGGGCGTGGGCGTGGAGTTGGAGCTGGTCTTGGCCGTATTCCAGGCTGTAGGTCTGGCTGAGCACCGGCGGCGGCAGCTTGCCCGGCTTGCGAACCGGGACAAATCCCAAGCCCAGGTGTTGTGCCAAAGCAGCCCCCAAAATGAACCCCCGCGACTCGATGCCGACCACATAATCTAGGGATCCCATGCCGGTGGTGCCGGCGGCCAACTGTTCAATAGCCGCCCGGAAGCCTGCCGGATCCTGTAGCAGGGGGGTCATATCCCGAAAGAGGATGCCGGGTCTGGGAAAATCGGGCACCAAGCGAATGAGGGCTCGCAGATCCATCCTGTTTTCCTCGCTGGCCAGTGGCTTGCTGTTCGCGTTAGCGGGACGGAGTCCTCAAAGGGCACTCCAAGCAACCCATCATACTCGGTTAGCTTGTGGGCAGATGGGATCCCTTTTGGTCAGTCTGGCAACGGGGAAGATTTTCTATAATTGGCAAGGCTGGGGGCCGCGGCTCACCTAGTCGCCCATCTGTAAAATCGGAGATCTCTCATGCGCTACTACATGGCCATCGACTCCAATCCCCTGGCAAGTTTGCCGCTGGCTCTGTTTGGGGTGAGTAGCGAGTCGGCCTATGTCGATCTGCTGCAAGACAAGCTCATTGTGCGGGCGGGCAGCCTGTTCAACGAGACGTTCTCCCTGAGCGAGTTGGGACAAGGGGAGCGCTTCCCCTGGCCTTGGTACTACGGACTGGGCGTGCGCACCGATTTTCAGGGGATCGTTGGCCCGGTAACCAGTGCCCAAGGGGTGATCGCCATTCCACTGGTGCAGGAGAAGCCTCTCTTTATTCCCTTGCTGGGGCCGGTAGGGCTGCAACTGCCCTGCAAAAAGCTGGTCTTCAGCCTCAAAGATCCAGATACCTTCCTGGCCAACTTCAACCAGGGTCGCCCAGAGGTCAACGCCGGCCCGAAGAATGTGGTGATTGATTGACGCTCCTCCCGCTAACGCAAGGCAAGTAGCAGGAGATTCCCCCTTCACCGAGTCTTGACCCGATGCCGTGAAGACATCACGCGAAGCACTGCGACGGATCTGGGTAGAACCGCAGGGATCCCTACAGGTTGCCAACGCAGCTCAGGGTGTGGAGAAGACCCAGGGTACCAGCTCCCACCGTCGTCGATGGACAGGATCCCCAAAATGCGCGACGGTGAGTTTATTCTGGTCGTTACGCTGGACGCCAAAGGGATCCCTGATGAGTTCAACCCCGCTGCAGCGCACCCCCTTGTTCCCCCTTCATCAAGCTTTGGGGGCGCGATTTGTCTCTTTTGCCGGCTGGGAAATGCCGCTGCAGTATCGGGGAGTGATAGCAGAACATCGGGCAGTGCGGGAGAGGGTGGGGATATTCGACATTTCCCACATGGGCAAGTTCACCCTCTGGGGGCCGGAGCTGGGATCCCACCTCAGCCGTCTGGTTCCCAGCGATCTGAGCGCCGTTCCTGTGGGATCTGGTCGGTACACCGTCCTGCTCAATCCACTGGGGGGCATTTTGGATGATGTCATCTTCTACCGGCATCCACCGGAGGGTGAGCTGGAGCACTGGAGCGTGATCGTCAATGCAGCCACCCGGCAGAAAGATTGGGATTGGCTCAACCACCACTTCCAAGGGATCCCCGGAGTTAACCTGCAGGATCACTCCGATGCTCAGGTTCTGTTGGCGGTGCAGGGGCCGGCAGCCGAGGAGGTTCTCCAGCCCTTTTTAGAGGGATCCCTGAAGGCTTTGCGCCGGTTTCAGCACGGTCGGTTTGCCACAGCAGCGGGAACCTCGGGAGAGACTATCTTTGTGGCCCGCACCGGCTACACCGGAGAAGATGGCTTTGAAGTTATGCTCAGCCCCGAAGATGGCATCCGCCTTTGGGAGCAACTGATTCAGGCCGGCGTGCAACCCTGTGGGCTGGGCTGCCGCGATACCCTACGTCTGGAGGCCGCGCTCCATCTCTACGGGCAGGACATGGACGAGAGCACCACTCCCTTGGAAGCCGGCTTGGGATGGTTGGTGAACAACCCAGAAGACTATATCGGCAAGCCCGCCATCGAAAGCCAACGGGAGCAAGGGATCCCTCGCCACCTGGTGGGGTTTCGCATGCTGCATCCGGCCATCCCCCGCAGCGGCTATGCCATCTACGCTCCCAACTCCCCTGAGCCGATCGGACGGGTAACCAGCGGCACCCATTCTCCCAGTTTGGGCTACGGCATCGGCTTGGGCTATGTCGCTCCGGCTTGGGCCAAGGTGGGATCCCGGCTGGAAATTGAAATTCGGGGGCAACGCCGGCCTGCGGAAGTAGTGAAAAAACCTTTCTATCGTGCTCCGCACCGCTGACGGGAACAGGCGCAGGCTCCGGTTAACCCAGGGGGTTGAGCCGTTTGCCGGTCTTGGGAGTGGAGTATTCCTGCTGCAGCCGCCGCAACTTCCGCAAGGCCCGCCGTTCAATCTGTCGTACTCGCTCCCGCGAAAGACCGATGTGCTCCCCAATTTCCCGCAGCGTTAGACCTCTGGATCCATCCAGCCCATAGCGAGCCACAATGACCTGTCGCTCTCGTTCGCTCAGTTGGCCCACCAGCGCGCGGACTTCCTCTCGATGGGCAACCTGGGTTAGGTGTTCGACAGGGTCGTTGTCTTCATCTGGGATAAAGTGCTGCAGTTCGGTGCCATCTTCATCCCCTACCCCCACATTCAAAGACCGCATCTCTGCCATGTGGCGGGTGATCAGCTCACGGTAGTTATCGCCGATATCCAGAGAATCAAAAACTTCTTCTGCCTGGGGGCGGGATCCCCTTTCGGCAGATAACTCGCGGTAGCGCCGCTTCACCTGGGAGACTTTTTCGTACATGTGGGCCGGCAGACGGATCATCCGCCCCTTGTTCTGGATGCCCCGGTTCACACTTTGCCGGATCCACCAAGTGGCATAGGTGGAGAACTTGTAGCCACGGGTGGGATCGAACTTTTCCACGGCGCGGGTGAGGCCGATCGTGCCTTCCTGAATCAAATCCAGAAACGGCAAGCCGCGATTGCGATAGCGCTTAGCAATCGACACCACCAAGCGAAGGTTACACTCCACCATTCGTTTCTTGGCTGCTTCCCCCTGCCGCAGGATCTGCTGCAGCTCTGCCAAGGGGATCCCCAACCGCCGGCTCCAATCTTCCACCGACTCGTGGGGCTGCCGCTGTTCTAGGAGCGCCACCATCCGCTGCACCTGGTGAGCCAAACGGAGTTCTTCTTCAGCGGTGAGCAACGAGTAGCGCCCAATCGTCTTCAAGAAACGCCCCACCGCATCTTGCAAGTCAAGACTTTCCGACATATCAAACCCCACACCATAAATTCATGTCCTGTCAGAATCGCCACTTCTCCTGTTGTTGCATCAAGCCGTCTTCCTGTGTGTGAAGCTGACCTTTCTGCAAACAGCACCTTATTCATACCAGCACAAAAGCCCTTTCGTAAAGGCTTTAACTCTAAAAACTTGAGCCAGAATCGAGTGCTTGACTCACTAAATTTATTGAGTCTGGCTCACTAGACTCTATTAGGAGCGTCTAGCTGCCCATTTTGTTGATTAAAAACTCTACTAAAAGGGTGGCCGAGAAATTAACCATTTCATAAGCCTGGATTTAAGGCTTAGGAAAGTTACGAAAGATTGTTCTAAACAATCAACAAATTTTTGATGCCAAATCAGATTGCTCATAAGCTAAGAAAGCAAATTTTTTCACTCATTTTGTTAGAACTAGAAATGGATATTTCTGTTTGCAGAACTATCGGAAGGGCTTGCTCGGCAGGGAATAGAAAGGTTCATCAGCAGGTTTTTGGAATGCCTTGAGGTGAATTTGGCACGTCATCGCCGACAACCTCAGCCGGAAACAGATGAGGACGGATCCCTGTGGGACGGGTTTTTGCTTCTGCCTCTAAACCTAGTGGAAGTTATCGCCAATACTCGACTTTGGACACTAGATGCAGATCTAAGATTTCTGTATCACCGAACACGCTAGGCGCGGATGCCTCAGCCTTGGTGCTCCGTACCGCTATCGCGAATGCCGCAGCGCGCGCCTACATAAGAAGGCAGGTCAGGCCAGCCCAGCGACCCTCCAGGCCCAGGTGTGTTGCACTCCTGCGGGAGAAAGGGGGAGCTGCGTTCCGCTCGCTCGACCCACCGCAGGATGGTTTACATTTCTTCCACCACCCCAAGGGCGCTTTATAGTGAGGATCCGGTCTCCATCGGTCAAAGGATTGGAAGGGCCATGTCTCACTTCACCACCCTGCAAGTGCAAATCAAAGACGCCGATCTCCTGGAAGAGACCCTGAAGGAATTGGGCTACGCCGTGCAGCGGGATACCAGCCTGCGGGGCTATCTCTGGAACCGCACCCGTGCCGACTTGGTGATCCGTCAGAAAAATGGCTTCGACATCGGGTTTCGCCGCAACGGGGATCACTACGAGCTGGTGGCCGATCTGTGGGGGGCGGGCATCGATCCCAAGACCTTTCTGGAGCCGATCTTGCAGCGCTATGCCCACAAAAGTTTGCTGCGCTCAGCCCGTGAGCAGGGCTATACCATCGAGGCCGAAGAAGTGCTGGAGGATGGCACCATCCGCGTGGTGGTGGGGCGTTGGCTATAAGCCAGGTTCATCGGGATCTGCCCATGGTAGGTAAGCCTCAGCCGGCTGTCAGAACTGGCCAGGGATCCCGGCCCCAACCTTGGGATCTGGTGTTGGGGGGGCAAACGGCAACCGGGAGCGCCCCGGCCCATGCCTTGGTGTTGGGAGGTATCGAGGGGGCGCGGAGACGACTCACCCACAGCGATGAAGCCGTGCGCTTGGCCACCCTGCCCCAGTTGCTGCAGTACGGGTCGGCGGGCCTGGCCGAACTCATTGAAGCCCTCGCCGGCAATAGCTCTTGGGCAGTCCGCTTGGCAGCTTGGCGGCTGTTGTCTCAGCTTGGCCAGCCGGAGGCAGAACGGGCCTGTTGCACCTACAGCCCCTTTCGCCCGGTGGGGGGAGCGCAAGGGGTGATCGTGGCCTATCGGCGGGGGGAGCGGAACTTTGCCTACGCCGACCTGGAGGGAGTGGATCTGCAAGAGGCGCGGCTAGGGGGCGTTAACCTCTACGAAGCCAATTTGAGAAAGGCCAACCTGCGCCTTTGCAACTTCAACGGCGCCCACCTGCGCCGGGCGGATCTGCGCCAGGCCAATTTGCAAGAGGCCAAGCTAAGCGGCGCCGACTTACAGGGAGCCGATCTGCGGGGATCCGACCTGAGGGGGGTAAAAGTTAGCGGCACCAGCCTGCGGGGATCCCGGCTTTCGGAAGAGACCCACCTAGAAGAACGGGTGCGCCACATCTGGCAGTTGCAGAACTGGGGGGGACAGGGACAGGATTTCTCCGGCCAAGACCTGAGCAAAGCCGATCTGCGGGAACTGGTGCTCTGTCAGATCCGGCTGAGGGGAGCGGATCTGAACCGGGCCGATCTGCGTGGATCCAACCTGGAGGGAGCGGACTTGGGGGGAGCCAACCTACAGCGGGCGGACTTGCGGGGGGCCAACTTGCAAAATGCCGACCTGGAAGGGGCCAATCTCAGCGGCGCCGAGCTGCGTCAGGCCCAGTTTCAGGGGGCTAACCTGCGGCGGGCCGATGTCAGCGGGGCCAACCTAACCCAAGCCAACCTGGAAGGAGCTCAGATCGAAGGGTTAAAGCACAGCGGATCCCGGATTGCCGGCCTGATCTTTCCCGACGGCACCCCGATCAAGCCCTGGTGGTGGTAACAGGTGCCTACCGCTCACCCAATGAGCCAAATCCAAAGGAATCCCAAGATCCCCCGGCAATTGGGCAAACCCGGATCACCATAGGAGTAGAGATACCTATGGGGTACAGCTATGGTTCTGGCAGAACAGCTCTCGACAAAACCGCTCACCGCCGACGAGCTTCGCAAAATGGATGCCTACTGGCGGGCCGCCAACTATCTGTCGGTCGGGCAAATCTATTTGATGGACAACCCGCTGCTGCGAGAACCCCTAAAACTGGAACATGTGAAGCCACGCCTGCTGGGGCACTGGGGCACCACACCCGGGTTGAACTTCATCTACGTGCATCTCAACCGCATCATCAAACGGGAAAACCTCAATATCCTCTACATCACCGGCCCCGGCCACGGTGGCCCTGCTCTGGTGGCCAACACCTACTTGGAAGGCACCTACAGCGAGGTGTATCCCAACATCGGCCAAGACGCCGAAGGCATGCGCAAGCTCTTCAAGCAATTCTCCTTCCCCGGCGGCGTGCCCAGCCACGTGGCTCCGGAAACCCCTGGCTCCATCCACGAGGGGGGAGAACTGGGCTATGCCCTGGCCCACGCCTTTGGGGCTGCCTTTGATAACCCCGATCTGCTGGTGGCCTGTGTGGTGGGGGATGGAGAAGCGGAAACCGGCCCCTTGGCCGCTTCCTGGCATTCCAACAAGTTCCTCAACCCCATCCACGACGGAGCAGTGCTGCCGATTCTGCACCTGAACGGCTACAAGATCGCCAATCCCACCGTTTTGGCCCGCCTCAGCCGTGACGAGCTGCAAAATCTGTTTGTGGGCTACGGCTACAAACCCTACTTCGTAGAAGGCTGCGAGCCGGCAGAGATGCACCAGTTGATGGCCGCCACTTTGGACACGGTGATCCACGAGATCCAAGAAATCCAGCAGCATGCCCGCAGCAAAGGGGATCCCACTCGTCCCCAATGGCCGATGATCATCCTGCGCACCCCCAAAGGCTGGACCGGCCCCAAAGAGGTGGACGGCAAAAAGGTGGAAGATTTCTGGCGCTCCCACCAAGTGCCCCTGGCGGATCTGGCCAAAAAACCGGAGCACCTCAAGGCTCTGGAGGACTGGATGCGCAGCTACAAGCCGGAAGAACTCTTCGATGAAAATGGCCGTCTGCTGCCGGAGCTGCAAGAGCTGGCCCCCAAAGGGGAAAAACGCATGGGGGCTTTGCCCCACGCCAACGGCGGCCTGCTGACGCGGGAGCTGAAAATGCCGGATTTCCGTCGCTACGCCGTGCCTGTCCCCCGCCCCGGCACCACCGAAGCCGAAGCCACCCGAGTTCTGGGGCAATTTCTGCGGGATGTGATGAAGCTCAACCCCCACAACTTCCGCCTCTTTGGCCCCGATGAAACCGCTTCCAACCGCTTGGATGCTGTGTTTGAGGCCAGCGACCGCACCTGGGTAGCTCCCATCTACGATTGCGACGAGCACCTCTCCCCAGATGGACGGGTGATGGAGATCCTCAGCGAGCACGTCTGTCAGGGCTGGCTAGAAGGCTACCTGTTGACCGGGCGACACGGGTTCTTTTCCTGTTACGAAGCCTTCATCCACCTGGTGGACTCGATGTTCAACCAACACGCCAAATGGTTGAAAACCACCCGGCACATTCCTTGGCGGCGGCCCATTCCTTCCCTCAACTACCTGCTGACTTCCCATGTGTGGCGGCAGGATCACAACGGCTTCAGCCACCAGGATCCCGGCTTTTTGGATCACGTGGTCAACAAAAAGGCCGAAATCATCCGCGTCTACCTGCCCCCGGATACCAATACTTTGCTCTCGGTGGCCGACCACTGTCTGCGCAGTCGCCACTACGTGAACGTGATCGTGGCAGGCAAACAGCCGGCCCTGCAGTACCTGGATATGGATGCGGCCATCAAGCACTGCACCCAGGGCTTGGGCATCTGGGAATGGGCCAGCAACGATCAGGGTTCAGAGCCGGATGTGGTGATGGCCTGCTGCGGCGATGTGCCGACGATGGAAACCCTGGCGGCGGTGGACTTCCTACGGCAGCACCTGCCGGACATCAAGATCCGGGTGGTGAATGTGGTGAACTTGATGAAGCTGCAGCCGCCCAGCGAACACCCCCACGGCATCAGCGATGTGGATTACGCCAGCATCTTCACGCCGGACAAGCCCATCGTGTTTGCCTTCCACGGCTATCCCTGGCTGATTCACCGCCTCACCTACCGTCGCCCCAACCACCACAACTTGCACGTGCGCGGCTACAAGGAGGAGGGCACCACCACCACCCCCTTCGACATGTGTGTCCTCAACGAGGTGGATCGCTTCAGCTTGGCCGATGATGTGTTGGATCGGGTGGAGCGCTTCAAGTACGAGCGGGCCCACATCAAGCAGATCATCCAAGACAAGCTGGTGGAGCACAAACACTACATCCGCGAGCATGGAGAAGATCTGCCGGAGGTGCGCAACTGGAAGTGGCCCTATTGAAGGGATCCCCACTCAACTAACTTTCGCCTCTGAGCTCTGGCAGGATAGAGTTTTTGAGGGTTTGGAGGTTGAGGGTGTGAGGGGTTCAGAAAGGGTGGATGCGGATACACTTCCTGATCTGGAGCTGGAAGAAACAGAGTGGGGCGGGATGGCGCTCTCGCTGGGGCTGGGTTTAGCCCTCTCGGCCCTTGTGATTGGGATCCGCCCCCAGGTGTTTGTTCCTTTTGGATTGAGCGTGTTGGGTTCGGCCCTGCTGGGATCCCTGCTCATCCCCGGATTGCGGCGCTGGAAGGCAGGGCAGGTGATCCGTCAGGAGGGGCCCCAATCCCACCAGAAAAAAGCAGGCACACCCACCATGGGCGGGATCAGCTTTTTGCCCGTGGGGCTGCTGGTGGCGGGGATCTGGAGCGGCTGGGATCCCCATTGGCTGGCCGTCGCGCTGCTCACGCTGGCCTACAGCTTTGTCGGCTGGCTGGACGATTGGCTGGTGATCCGACAGCAATCCAACAAGGGGTTGTCTCCCAAACACAAGCTGTTGCTCCAGGTGGGAGTTGCCCTTGGGTTTTGTGTCTACCTGGCCTGGCAGGGGATCCCGACCAGTCTGACCTTGCCGGGGATAGGCACCCTCTCTCTGGGCTGGCTGTTCTGGCCCTTGGCCCTGTTTGTGTTGGTGGGCACCAATAATGCCGTAAACCTCACCGATGGTATGGACGGCTTGGCGGCAGGGGTGGTGGCCATCCTGCTGATTGGGCTGGGGCTCCTTCACAGGGATCCAGAGCTATCGGTGTTGGCTTTCACCCTGAGCGGTGCCTGCTTGGGGTTCCTGGTTCACAACCACCACCGGGCGCGGCTGTTCATGGGCGATACCGGATCCCTGGGGTTGGGGGGCGCTCTGGCCGGGTTGGCGCTGCTGGGGGATCAGCTCTGGGCCTTGGCCCTGATGGGGGGAGTGCTGGTGGCAGAGGCGCTGTCGGTGATGCTGCAGGTGGGCTACTTCCAATACACCAAACGCAAAACCGGCACAGGCAGACGGCTGTTGCGCATGTCGCCCTTGCACCACCATCTGGAGCTGGGGGGCTGGTCGGAGGTGCAGGTGGTGGGATCCTTCTACGGGGTAACGGCGCTGCTAGTGGGGCTGGGCTGGGCCTGGTGGCACTGGGCGGGAATTTGAGTTGGCGAGCTGGGGATGCACGGTGATTCCAATGGGGGCCTGACCTCGAAGGGGTCATTCCAAAGCCGACGGAAAGTTGGCCCCGCAGATTTGATCTCCCTCCAGGCATTGTGAGCGTGGTGAACATTCTGCCCAGAGGCAGATCCTCTACAGTCTTGGCACACCGTTCTTAAGAAGCAAGGGTTGCACTATGGATCTAGGCCGCCGTACTGTTCACGCCCTATCTCACCTGCCCCGCCTCTTCAAGCGTAAGCGCGGGATCCCTTTGATGTCGTTGGTATTGGGCATGGCGCTGGCACTGACGACCCTGCTGGGGATGGGATCCCAGGCCCAGAGCCGGTTGGTGGATGTGAAACTTCAACTGAAATGGTTTCCGCAAGCCCAGTTTGCCGGATACCTGATCGCCAAGGAAAAAGGATTTTACGAAGCCGAAGGTCTGAACGTCGAGCTGCTGCCGATTGGAGATCAATCCCCCATCCAGACAGTGGTCGTGGGCGGAGCCGACTTTGGCAACACTTGGATCACCGACCTGCTGACTGCCCGGGCTCAGGGGCTGCCCGTGGTTCACATCGCCCAGATCTTTCAGAAGTCGGGCTACGCGATGGTGTCTCTCAAATCCAGCGGGATCAAAAGTCCTGCCGATTTCAAAGGTAAAAAGGTGGGCATTTGGCCTTCTGGCAACGAATATCCGGCCCTGGCTCTGATGAAAGCCTTCAACTTGACCACCAGCCTGGATACAGGGGTGACCAACCCCGATGTGGAGCTGATCACCTATGGCTTCGATCCGGCCCTGGTTTTCCCCGATAAGGTGGATGTAGCCTCGGCCATGCTCTACAACGAGCTGAATCAGATCGTGGGTTTGGGCTACCCCCTGAGCGAACTCAACGTCATGCACCTGCCAGACTACGGCATCAACCTCTTGGAAGACCTGCTGTTCACCACCGAGCGCGTTTTAAACGAAAGCAACTTTAAGGGATCCGGCCAATCGGGCAAAGCCATCGCGGCCAAATTGGTGAAAGCCTCGATCAAGGGTTGGGATTACGCTGTGGCCAACCCAGAAGAAACGGTGCAGGTGGTTCTCACCTTCTGCGGCGCAACCTGCAAAGGATCCGGCTCGGAAGCGGATCCCCTCAAGCACCAAACCTGGCAAATGGCTGAAATTGCCAAGCTGTATCAGGCGGGCCCCACCCTGGAAGGCAATGCTGGGTTGCTGGTGCCTTCGGTGTATCGGGCCAACGTGGAAACCTTGAAATCTTTGGGCATTCTCAGCGCCGATCCGCCTGCTGCGGTGGTGGATTATTCGGTGTGGGAAATGGCCACCGGCAAATCGGCCCCCACCGGCTAAGTCCGGGGATCCAACTGGGCAGAGACTGAGACCCGTTCAGGAAGGGATCCCGGCTGGATCCCTTCTGTTGTGAGGAAAACGCAAAGATTACTGACCGATGTTTGTTCCCTGTCAAATTTCCAACTGAATCCTTTACATTCACCGTTGCAGATCGGGGATCGCTGTAACGTATGGATATGAACTTAAGTTAACATTGCCTTCCCCTGTAACCCAGTTGGAGGCCTCTAAAAGGAGTGTAATCTCATGATGCCGAGTGGCTCCAAAAATTCCGATAGGCCAGCGGCACAGTCAGGGCACAGCGATTTGGTCTCCGACCCGCCGATGCAAGCGGCTCCTTCTCCGGCAGGTGCTGCTGAGCTTTCCTCTGCGCGGCCGTACGTGGTGTTGCACGGCCATTTTTATCAGCCGCCTCGGGAGGATCCCTGCCTCAACCGCATTCAGCGACAGCCGAGCGCCAGCCCCTTTCACGACTGGAACGAGCGCATTTGGGCGGAATGTTACCGCCCCAACGCCTTTGCCCGCGTTCTGGACGACCAAGGACGGGTGGTGCGCATTGTCAACAACTATGAATTCTTGAGCTTTAACTTCGGCCCTACTCTCCTCTCTTGGCTAGAGGAGCATGACATTGAAGTTTACCAACGCATTTTGGCCGGCGACCGTCTCAGCGCTGAGCGGCTGGAGGGTCATGGCAATGCCATCGCCCAAGTCTACAACCACGTCATCCTGCCCCTGGCCAACGAGCGAGACAAGTACACCCAGATCCGCTGGGGAATTGCCGATTTTCAACACCGCTTTGGGCGCCATCCCCAGGGGATGTGGCTGGCCGAAACCGCCATTGATGCAGCAACGGTCACGGCCTTGGTCGAATGTGGGATCCGCTTCGTCATTTTGGCCCCCAGCCAAGCGCAGCGCATTCGCCCCTTGGGACAAACCGAGTGGATCGACGTTAGCCAAGGCCAGATCGATCCCCGCCGGCCCTACCGCTGCTTTACCCCCGACCGGGAGGGGTACTTGGATATTTTCTTTTTCGATGGCCCCATTTCCCGTGACTTGGGCTTTGGGGATATCGTTTACAGTACTTATTCGCTGGCGGAGCGGATCCGTTCCGCTCTGCGCCCGGACAAAGAGGGGGAAGCCTATCTGATCAACTGTGCCACCGATGGCGAGACTTTTGGCCACCACAAGCGGGGTGTAGAACGCACACTGGCCTATGCCTTTTGCGAGGAATTTCCCCGCCGGGGCTGGCAGGTGGGCAACTACAGCCATTTTCTCAGCCAACATCCCCCCACTTGGGAGGTGCAACTGAAACCGGTCACCGCCTGGAGCTGCGCCCACGGGGTAGGACGGTGGTCGCGAGACTGTGGCTGCGGAGCGGTGGGAGGGTGGCACCAACGCTGGCGGCAACCGCTGCGGGAGGCCCTCAACTGGCTGCGGGATCAGCTGGCCGAGATCTACGAGACGGAGGCCAGAGCCTACCTGCGGGATCCCTGGCTGGCGCGGGATCGTTACATCGAGGTGATTTTGGATCGGGAGCGCTGTGATGCCTTTTTGCAGGAGCACCAAAGCCACCGCCTCACCGCCGAAGATCGGGTGCAAGTGCTGCGCCTGTTGGAGATGCAGCGCTACAGCCAGTTGATGTTCACCAGTTGTGGCTGGTTTTTCGAGGAGCTATCCCGTCCTGAAGGGGTGCAGATCCTGCGTTACGCGGCACGGGCTATCCAGTTGGCAGCAGCAGTGGCGGATGTCAACCTAGAAGAGGAGTTTTTGCAGCGCCTGAGCAAGGCCCCCAGCAACCTCGACCTCTACAGAGACGGCAAGGGGGTCTATTGCGCCTTGGTGCGCCCCAGCTTGATCAGCCCGCAACGGCTGGTGGCTCAGCACGCCATGTTTTCCCTGTTTAACGGGATCCCCCGTTCCCAAGGATATGTGCTGGATCAAGTGGATCAAGAGCGCCTGACGATAGGCGGGTCGACACTGGCCATCGGGCGGGTGAAGCTCACCTTTCCCACCACCCGCGAAGAGCACGACCTGATCTACGCCATGCTCCATCTCGGCGGCTGGGACTTTCAATGTGGCGTCAAGCCGTTTGCCGGGCGGCGCATCTACGAGCAGATAAAAGCGCGGCTGCTGGCCGGATCCCACAGTCGGATCCAGATGATCCTGATCCTGCAAGATCTGTTTGGGCCGGAAACCTTCGACCTGAACGCCCTGAACGACGAAGACCGGCAGCAGATGATGCGCTGGCTCACTCAAGATACCCTAGACCGCCTGGCCCAGCTCTACCGCCAAACCTACCTGGACAATTACGGGGTCTTGATGGCCTTTCGGGCCGACGGCCTGCCGATCCCGGAAGAGTTGTTGGCTGCCGCTCAGATCACCCTCAACCAACGCCTGTTGACCAGTTTGCGGGCGATGGAAATGGAAGAGGGCAAGCGGGATCACCTGCTGGAATTGCGGGCAATTGTGCGCGAGGCCGAGCAGTTGGGGTGTCAGTTGCGGCGGGAAGAGGCAGCCCGGGTTCTGGATCGGCTCCTACAGCGGGGGATGTGGCACCTTGCCCACGCTTTTGAGCCGGAGACCTTCGGCGAACAGCTCTACAACCTGGAAGAATGGCTGCAATTGGCTGCAGACCTGCGCCTGCCCATCAACTTGGATCGCCTGCAAGAGCTCTATCTGACAGCGCTGGAGCGTCAAATTGGCCCGCGTTGCCCAGCTTGGCCCCAAGAAGATTGCCGAGACATTTCCGCCGAAAACCTGCACCGCCTCTTACAGATTGGGCAGCGGATTCGGGTTAACGTCAACGCCTGGCTGCGTCACTTACAACTCCAAGATTAGGGTCATTTCAATTCAAAATAGGACACTGCACCTACACCCAAAACGTTGGTCGCGTCGTCGCATCTTCGCGTCAGCATTGCGGAGCAATAATGCACAGGCTTGTAGGGCTTTTCTCAGCAGCCCAGGCGTCTCACCCTGACCCGAAAAACTACCAGTTGACAGCTAAGTGAACTTCAAGCCTATCGGGATGACAGGATTTGAACCTGCGACCCCTTCGTCCCGAACGAAGTGCGCTACCAAGCTGCGCTACATCCCGACTGACGGGCCCCTCTAACCGCCCGCCGAAGCTCAACAAGTATAGCACGCCGGCTACGAACAATGATGACAAGGGATCCCCGGCAGAGAAGGGGATCCGATCTGCGCTAAGCTGCAAAAAATCCCCCCTCTCGTCAGCCCAAGTATGAGTCAGTCTAAGGGTTTCCGCAAATCCAAGCCTGAGAAAAAACCGGCCAGCTCCAACACTGCCAAGCGCAAGGAAGCCGCCAAACGGTACGACGAGCTGAAAGCCAAGGGGATGCCGGAGTTCAACATCTTTGCCCGCCGTCGCCAGCCCGCGCCTGGCCAGCCCAACCCTTGGCTGCCGGTGGGATCCCTAGCAGTGGGGCGTTCCAGCGCCATTCACCAGGCCATTTTCCAAAACGAGGAAGAACTCAAAAAAGCAGCCGTCAGGCTGTTTCCCCGTCTCGGCAAGGTGAAAGATGACCTGGAGTTTGGGTTTCGCCTCAAGGACAAGGACTTCCAAGACGAGCCGGTCCAGGTGGCGATCCGTCCCCAGCCTTCACCCCTTCAAGTCTGGATGGCCAAAATCCGAGGTTGGTTGGGCCTCTCCGGCAAAGGAACCTCCAAAAAAGCTTAGACCGCCGCAAAGGCCCTGGGCAGCCAGCCCAAAATCAGAGGGTTGACCACCTCTGGGCGCTCGTCGTGGGGGCAATGGCCTGTATCGGGGATGGGGAGAAACTGGTAGTCGATC
This sequence comes from Synechococcus sp. R55.4, assembly GCF_047461935.1. NCBI lineage: Bacteria > Bacillati > Cyanobacteriota > Cyanophyceae > Synechococcales > Synechococcaceae > Synechococcus > Synechococcus sp. R55.4. Next base: position 14,873 of record NZ_JANSIF010000066.1, read on the forward strand.
CCTTGCACATGGTTTTGAAAGCCGCGGCCCCGTTGAATGGGTGTCCAGGGATCCCCTTCTCCCCAGAGCACCAACAGCGGACAGCGCACCTGAGGCAATAGGGCTTCGGGAGTCGGGCCGGGGGGAGCGGTAAGAATCGAGGCAAACACCTGCTGAGCGCCCACATCACAGGAAGGGGCATACAGAATCTCCACCAGCTCATCGGTAATGGCGGCGGGGTTACGGTACACCTGCTCGAGAGTTGCGCGGATACGCTGCCGCTGCCGCACCCGATCAAACAAAAATGGCCCCGTCACCGGAGAGGCCACCAGAGCGGTGAAAACACCGATGAAAAGGCGAAACATCGGGTTGAGCTCATGGGAGCGATGGTTCAACCCCCCGGCGCAGTTGAGCAACACTGCTCCTGCCGTTAACTGGGGATGCCGGGCAGCCATGATCAAGCTGAGCAAGGCACCGATGGAATTGCCGATAAATACAGCAGGCTGCTGAATGTGCTGCTGCCAAAAATCCACCAGCAACTCCGCCCAGAGATCCAGGGTGTAGGGGAGGGCAGGCTTGGCCGAGCCGCCAAACCCGAGCAAATCCAGGGCATAGACCCGGTATCCTGCCGCAGCCAGCACGGGGATGTTGTGCCGCCAATGGCCGATGGAAGCCCCGAATCCATGCACCAAAACCAGGGGGGATCCGGATCCCTGCACCACATAGCGAATGGCATGTCCGCGCCAGCTCCAGACTTGGGGAGCAAAAGGAGCAATGGCATCAACCGCAGAACCGGCAGAAGAAGCAGTCAGCACAGCCTGAAAACAGACCCAGTTAAAGATGTAGGTAGAAACTCAGAGCCATCCCTGTTCATCATAGCTTCGGAATGCCTTTGTCTCCCGTCTCCACTGCCCTGCCTGCTGCTGCTCAGGTTCCGCCGAGATCCGGTTCGGCCTGTCAACATCCGACGAAGGCGTGCTGGACTTCTTGGGATCCCCGCCCTTGGCTGGATGGCATAGCACCCGGGGATCAGCTAGAAATCGCAGGAGCCCCGCACTGTGCCCGTAGGGTCACTGCCGGGAGGAATGCGCTTTGATGAAGTACAATGAACTTATGAGCCAAATCCTAACCATCTCCTGCAAGCTCAAGGTGTCCCAGTCGCAAGCCGCTAAATTGGACGCGACGATGGATGCCTTTGTGCAGGC
>NZ_JANSIF010000067.1:0-15993 GCF_047461935.1 Synechococcus sp. R55.4
TTGGCAGACTCGAAAGTAAACAGAAAGATCAACTGGTAGTAATCCGTACTGAACATATTATACATTATTTTCAGTATTATTGACTAGAGTCATGCTCTTCTCTGAACACGGAGCAAGCCCAGTTCCTGGCCCCCGGCCAATGGGAGCGACTTGGATCGAGAATACCTGGCTGAGGAGATCGCATCTCAGAGAAGACAACGGCACCGGGAACCATCTGAATCGCTCACCTGTTGAAGATGATGAGTTTTTCCCAGATGGACAATGGGAGTGGATCCGCTGTCTGCAAACTGAGTTATCCTGCCGCCAGAATTGCCTCCAACAAGGGATCCGCCCCAAAACGCACCACATCCGTACAGGGCCGTCCGGTCTCGGCTTCCACCCGGCGGATCTGCTCTAGGGCTGCTTCTTCCTCCCAGCCGAAGGTATTGAGGGCAACCCCCACCACGGGCGCGGGGGCAAAGGCCCCGGCAGCTGCCGCCACCTGTTCATACAGCTCAATCACCTTGGGTAAGGGCGGGATGGGCACGTAGTCTATCCCCTTGATGTGGGTCTGGCCGGCGCGGTGTACCAGGATAAGGTGGGTGGGCTGGGATCCACGCAACAGAGGCAAGGTGGCCGTAGAGGCGGGGTTGAGCAGGGATCCCTGACCTTCCAGGTGCAGAATGTCGTGGTCAGAGCCATAGCGCATGATCAGTTGCTCCACCGCCCCACTGGCATAGTCCACCCGCACCGCATCCAAAGGGATCCCCTCGCCGCCGATCAGAATCCCGGTTTGCCCGGTGGCCAAAAAGCGGGAGCGCAGGCCCCGTCTCAGGCTGGCCCGGTGCAGCTCCAAGCTGGTGGACATTTTGCCCACGCTCATGTCGGTGCCCACCGTCAACACCCGTTTACAGGGCAAGGTGCGGGCCAGGGCTTTCCCCACCGACAGGTTGGGGGGCTCGCGGCGAATATCCCAGATCCAGGCCCCCGGCTGCAACCACTGCCGAAACTGGGGATCCTCGGCCAAAGGCGTGTGCAGCCCATTCACCAGAGATAGGCCAGCTCGCAGGGCCAGGCCCAACTCCTCCCGCCATGCTGGCGGCAACTGCCCCCCTGAAGGGGCAATCCCAATCACCAGAACTTCAGGCCGGTAGGCCAGCGCCTCCTCCACCGAGGCCACGATGGGGATGTCTTTGGCTATTCCGGTCAGATGGGCCAGGGATCCCCCCGCCTGCTCCCGGTCGATCACCGCCACCACCGGGAAGGAGCCGTAGCGCAGCAGCCCCAGCCCCGTTTTCCCATGCTCCCCCAGCAATCCCCCGTGGAGCAGGATGGCCACGCGACTTTCGCTGGACAGGGATTCCGGCCTTCCCATTATTCCTCCCGCAGCTCTACCCCCAAACCCGGTCGGTCGGTGGGGAGCAGGCAGCCCTCCTGCAGGATGGCCCCGGCAAAGGGATCGTCGATGAGGTTGAGGTGGCTATCCAAGTCCAGGTAATCCACCAGGGGAGCCAAGTGGGCTGCCGCTGTATTCCCCAGAGCTGTGTTGCTGTAGCAGCCCAACATCACCTGTAGGCCGTGGGCTTTGGCGGTGTGGATCATGCGCCAGGCTTCGCTGAGGCCTCCGCACTTCATCAGCTTAATGTTGATCCCGTGGACGCGATCCACCAGAGGGGGGATATCGCGGCTGTCCATACAGCTCTCATCCACAAAAATGGGCAGCTTCGACTCGTGCCAGAGGGTGATCAGCTTCGCTTCCTGCCCCCTCTCCAAAGGCTGCTCCAGGTAGCTCACCCCTTGCCCCGCCAGCCAGTTGCTCATGCTCAGGGTTTGCTCCACCGTCCAAGCGCCGTTGGCATCCACTGTAATCAGGGATCCCAGCGGGATCACCTCTTGTACAGCAATCAGCATGTTCTGATCCGCCATCAGTCCTGAGCCGCTGCCCAGCTTGATCTTAAAGGCCCGCGCTTGGGTCTGTTCCATCCAGGCCAAGGCGCGCTGGCGGGCCGCCTGCGGGGTGGAGATGCCGATCGTCATCGTCGTGGGCGGAATGCGGGAGCGATCCAGCCCCCACAACTGCCACAGGGGCCTCCCCAGCCGTTTGCCCATCCAATCGTGCAGGGCCATATCCACCGCTGCCCGCGCTGCCGAAGGGATCCCGGCCCGCAGCAGTTCTGCCTCAATTGGCTGGCGCTCCCAGGGGGAGTGGCGGCGCAGGATCCCTTTGGCCACGTCCAAGCCCATCAGGATGTCGTCCAGAGACTGGTGGTAGTCGTCGCTCACCGAAAAAGGGCAAGCCTCTCCCCACCCTTCAACTCCCTCCTCCTCAATTCGCACCCAAGCCAGGGTTGTCTCGCTGTGGGTACCTCGGCTGATGGTCAAGGCGTAGCGCTTGTGAACGGTGAAAGGTTCGACGTAGAGCCGCATGGGCATCTCCAGAAGAGGAAGCTTGGAGGGGCAATTGGGCCTGGGCCGCCCCTTTGAGCTTAGCTTGGTTCCCAGCCCAGCCTGCCCCCGTCCCCAAGCCCAGAAAACAAGTTATCCCTTGCCCCGTCCGCCGTCTATGGTGGGATCCAGATCCACCGTTCTCCATACCCTTGCCACCATGAATACCGCCGAACTGCTGGTTCGCTGCCTGGAAAATGAGGGGGTGCAGTACATCTTCGGCGTTCCTGGCGAAGAAAACCTGGAAGTCCTGCAAGCCCTGCGCCGCTCCTCAATTCGCTTTATCACCACCCGCCACGAACAGGGGGCCGCCTTCATGGCCGATGTCTATGGCCGGCTGACGGGCAGAGCGGGGGTGTGTCTCTCCACCTTGGGGCCGGGCGCCACCAACCTGATGACCGGAGTTGCCGATGCCAACCTGGATGGAGCACCCCTAGTGGCCATCACCGGCCAAGTCGGCACCGACCGCATGCACATCGAATCCCATCAATACCTGGATTTGGTGGCCATGTTTGCCCCCGTCACCAAGTGGAATGCCCAGATCGTGCGCCCCAGCATCACCCCGGAGATCGTGCGCAAGGCTTTCAAATTGGCCCAAACCGAGAAGCCCGGGGCCGTCCACATCGACTTGCCGGAAAACATCGCCGCCATGGAAGCCAGCGGCACTCCCTTGAGGAGAGATCGCCTGGACAAAACCTACGCCTCCTATCAAAGCCTGAACGAAGCGGCGTCCCTGATCTCCCGCGCCCGCAACCCCTTGATTTTGGCCGGCAATGGGGCCATTCGCGCCCAAGCCAGCAGCGCCCTCACGGAATTTGCCACCCGCTTGAACATCCCCGTGGTCAACACCTTCATGGGCAAAGGAGTGATCCCCTACACCCACCCCTTGTCCTTGTGGGCCGTTGGCCTACAGCAGCGGGATCTGGTCAGTTGTGGTTTCGACCGAACCGATCTGTTGATCGCCGTCGGCTACGACCTCATCGAGTACTCTCCCAAGAAATGGAACCCCGACGGCACCATCCCCATCGTTCACATCGCTGCCCTGCCCGCAGAAATCGACAGCAGCTACATTCCGCAAGTGGAGGTGGTGGGAGACATTTCCGACTCCCTGATGGAGATCCTGCGCCGCTGCGATCGCACGGGCAAGCCGGATCCCTATGGCATCAGCCTGCGGCAGAACATCGTCCGCGAGTACACCTGCTATGCCCAAGATCAGAGCTACCCGATCAAGCCCCAAAAGCTGATCTACGACCTGCGCCAAGTCCTGCAACCGGAAGACATCGTCATCTCCGATGTCGGCGCCCACAAGATGTGGATGGCCCGCCTCTACCACTGTGACAAACCCAACACCTGTCTCATCTCCAACGGCTTTGCCGCCATGGGCATCGCCATTCCGGGGGCCTTGGCCGCCAAACTGGTGCATCCCGACCGGCGCATCGTGGCCGTAACCGGAGATGGAGGGTTCATGATGAACTGCCAAGAGCTGGAAACTGCCCTCAGGGTGGGCACTCCCTTTGTCACCCTCATCTTCAACGATGGCGGCTATGGGCTGATCGAGTGGAAGCAACACAATCAATACAACGAGGCTGCTTTCGTCAAGTTCGGCAATCCAGACTTCGTCAAGCTGGCGGAGAGCATGGGCCTCAAGGGCTACCGTGTCGAAAAGGCTGCCGAGCTGATCCCCATCCTGAAGCAGGCCCTCGAGCAGCCGGTGCCCACCCTCATCGACTGCCCTGTCGATTACGGCGAAAACCTTTACCTAACCCAGCGGTCGCAAGCGTTGGTCTGCGAGGCTTAGGGGACGAGATGGATGTGAATGCGAGATTTGAGCCGAGTTGGGGCATAGTAAGCCCAGGGTTGGCGGCATCTGGGCAGTCCAGACTTATGTATCTTTACCGTTGACCCTTAGCAGCCAAGTGCAGTGAAATAGAGGCATTGTGGGTGACCCGCCAGCATGAGCGATCTTCCTTCCCCTCCCTTTACCTCGCGCCGCGCCGGCGCTGCCAGCAAAGCTCTGGCCATCGCCAACGTCAGCATTACCCCCTTTGGCCGCAAGTTAAAGGAGCTGGGCTTTGCCGACGATAAGCAGATCCAGGACATCCAAAACGCTCTCAAAGCGGATCGAGAGGGCAACAGCAAGGCCCTGGCTCTGGTGGTCAAGGATATCGTGGGCAAAGAGATCACCCCTGACCTGGAGCGGGCCTACAAACGGCAGCAGCTCTTTGAACTCAAAATTATCTACGGGATCCCCTCCCTGGATGTCGACCTGGAGCCGGTGGAGATCTCCGAGATGATTGGGCTGATCGACTCGATCTTGCCCCTCGACATCTGCAACCGCTACAAGTTCTTGCCCATTCGCCGTCGAGACAATCAGGTGACGGTGGCGATGGTCAAGCCAGACAACCTGCAGGCACTGGACGACATTCAACGGCGCTTCCGCATCCAGGGGCTGAAGCTGCAGCGGCGGGTCTTCACCCAGCGGGATTTCGAGACCCTGATCAACCGCTACATGGATGCGCAGGCGGAGCTGCTGGCCATCAAGGGGATCAACGACGCGGCTGCTGCCCAACAGGAAGAAGAGGTGGTGGTCAATACCGCCGAAATCGATCTGGACAGCATCGAGGATGTGACTGCCGATGAGGCCGGCGAGGGATCCCTGGAGCAGCAGGTCAAATCGGCAGATGATGCCCCGATTATTAAACTGTCCAACCAGATCCTGGTCAAGGCCCTGCAGGACGGGGCGTCTGACATCCACATCGAGCCGCAAGAAGAATACCTGCGCATCCGCTTCCGCAAAGATGGGGTGTTGCGGCAGGCTTTTGAAAACTTTCCCAAGAAGATCGTCCCCGCCCTCACTGCCCGCTTTAAAATCATGTCCAATTTGAACATTGCCGAGCGGCGCATGCCCCAGGATGGGCGGATTCGGCGGGTCTTCAAGGGGCGCAAGGTGGACTTTCGGGTCAGCACCCTGCCCTCCCGCTATGGGGAAAAGATCGTGCTGCGGATCCTGGACAACTCCGCCACCCAACTGGGGCTGGACAAGCTGATCACCGACCCAGAGACCTTGGAAAGCTTCAAGGAGATTGTCAAGCGACCCTTTGGCCTAATCCTGGTAACTGGGCCAACAGGATCCGGGAAAACCACCACCCTCTACTCGGCCCTGGCGGAGGTGAACGACCCGGGCATCAACATCAGCACCGCCGAGGATCCCATTGAATACTCGCTGCCGGGGATCACTCAGGTGCAGGTGATCCGAGAAAAGGGCATGGACTTTGCCATGATCCTGCGGGCCTTCTTGCGGCAAGACCCGGATGTCATCCTGGTGGGGGAAACCCGCGACCACGAGACGGCCAAAACCGCCATCGAAGCCTCCCTCACGGGCCACTTGGTGTTGACCACGCTGCACACCAACGATGCCCCTGGCGCCATTGCCCGTCTGACGGAGATGGGGATCGAGCCATTTATGATCTCCAGCTCGTTGCTGGGGGTGTTGGCCCAGCGCTTGATGCGCCGGGTGTGTACCGAATGTCGGATCCCCTACCACCCCACGCCGGAGGAGCTGGCCCGCTATGGCCTTACCCTCAGTGGCGACGGCGAGCAGCTCACCTTCTACAAAGCCAACAAGCTCTCCCCCAAAGAAGTGGAGCAGCGCAAGGCCACCGGCAAGCCCATCTGCGAGAAGTGTGGGGGCGTGGGCTACAAAGGTCGGGTAGGGGTGTACGAGTTCATGCGCATGAACGACCGCCTTGCGGACTTGATCAACAAAGAGGCCCCCACGGAGGTGATCAAAGAAGCGGCGGTGGAAAGTGGCATGAAAACCCTGCTGGCCTACAGTTTGATGCTGGTGAAGCAGGGCCTCACCACGCTGGAGGAGGTGGATCGGGTGACCCTCACCGACAAGGGTCTGGAAAGCGAGCTGAAGGCCCGTGCCAAGGCTCTCAGCACCTGCCGCAACTGTGGCGCGGCCTTGCATGTGGACTGGATGGACTGCCCCTATTGCCTGACCCCGAAGTTTTAGGAAGTCGGCTTGGCACTTGACGATGTTGGGGTGCCGACTATAACAGTCCTATACAGTTGCCTTTCTCACATGGCTTTGGCCGGCGGCTCTTTTGATAGACAGTTCTACTCGCCTTTGGAGAACCCAACCCTATGCCCCAACTGATGATCGAAGACCTCATGGAAGCAATCGTCCAAAAGGGCGGTTCCGACATTCATATCTCGGCGGGTTTGCCCCCCTACTTCCGCATCAATGGTCACCTTGAGCCGACAGAGCATGAGCCTCTCTCCGCAGAGGAGGTGCAGCGGCTGATCTTCAGCATGTTGAACAATAACCAGCGCAAGCAGTTGGAGCAAAACTGGGAACTGGACTGCTCCTACGGGGTGCGCGGGATCGGGCGCTTCCGCGTGAACGTCTACCGCGATCGCGGCACCTATGCTTGCGCCATGCGGGCCCTGGCTTCTGAGATCCCCAACATCGACAAGCTGGGCCTGCCGGATGTGTGTAAGGAAGCAGCTCGCCTGCCGCGGGGCTTGGTGCTGGTAACCGGCCCAACGGGATCTGGCAAATCGACTACGCTGGCTTCCATGATCGACATGATCAACCGCGAACGGGCCGAGCACATCCTCACCATCGAGGATCCCATTGAGTATATCTACACCCCCATTCGCAGCATCATCCACCAGCGGCAACTGGGGGAAGACACCAAGAGTTTTGCCAATGCCCTGCGGGCAGCGATGCGGGAGGATCCGGATGTGATCCTGATCGGGGAGATGCGGGATCTGGAGACCATCCAGTTGGCCATTACCGCCGCCGAGACGGGCCACCTCTGCTTTGCCACGGTACACACCAGTTCTGCCGCCCAGACGGTGGATCGCTTGGTGGATGTGTTTCCGCCCGAGCAGCAGCAGCAGATTCGCGTGCAGCTCTCCAACTCCCTCAAGGCCGTCTTCTCCCAAACTCTGGCCCGCCGCCTCAATCCCAAGCCAGGAGAGCCTGGACGGGTGCTGGTGCAGGAAATCATGGTGGTGACGCCGGCCATTGCCAACCTGATTCGGGAGGGCAAAACTGCCCAGATCTACTCGGCTATCCAGACGGGGGGCAAGCAGGGCATGAAAACGCTGGAGCAAGATCTGGCTAACCTTTACCTACAGGGCAAGATCGACTTCGATACGGCCATGTCTAAGACCTCTCGCCCCGAGGAGTTGCAACGGCTTTTGGGCAACGTTACCGGGCCCTCGCCAGCCGCGGCTGCCCAGCAACAGCGGCCACCAGCAGTTGCCACCCGTCGCTAAACCTCGTTGCCACCAGGCGCGCAGGGATCCCCGGGTGAGGGTTCATTGCCGATCTCTAGCCGCTGACTTGATTTGTGGCTAAGCTCTAGCTGAGAGATTGTTGATCTGCCCAAGGTTTGGGCTGACTTCTCTTTTGCACCTGCGAAACATTTAAAGCCATTTCGTTATTTAGAGCGATCTAGCCGGGGGTACAGCCATGCCGCGCTATAAGGTTCGGGGGTTAAAGGCCGGTCAGCCGGTACGCCTGACGGTGGTGGCCAACAGCTTGACCGAAGTTCGTGCACGGCTGCGCCGAGACGGGATTTTTGCCAAACAGGAAGACATTCAGGAGGAGAAACCCTTCTTTTCCTTGGATACGTCTTTCGATTTCTCAATGCTGGGATCCATCGACATTCGCGACAAGGCAGTGTTCTCCCGGCAATTTGCTGCCTTGATCAACGCCGGCGTGTCGATGGTGCGCTCTCTTACCATCATGGAGGAGCAAACCGGCAACCCCAAACTCAAAAAGTACCTGAGGGCTATCCGAGCGGAGGTGGAGGCGGGGAAAAACCTCTCCGACTCCATCCGCCCTTATCCCGACGCCTTCGACGGCCTCTACTGCAGCATGGTGCAGGCGGGGGAGGTGGGCGGCGTGCTGGACGAAGTGCTCAACCGCCTGGCCAAGCTGCTGGAGGACATGGATCGCCTGCAGAAGCAGATCAAATCAGCCATGACCTACCCGGTGGTGGTGACGATCTTGGCTGTCTTGATTTTCTTGGGCATGGTGCTGTTCATCTTGCCCACGTTTGAGAGCATCTACAACGACTTGGGTGGGGAGCTGCCCGCCTTTACCCAGTTTTTCATCAACATCAGCAAGTTCCTGCGCACGCCCCAGTACAGCTTGGGGCTGGTGGGCTTTCTAGGGGCCGTCTATTTTGCTTTCCGGCGCTTTTACCGCACCCCTGCCGGCAAGGAGACCATCGACGCGCTGGCCCTCAAGCTCCCTCTCTTCGGGGATCTGATCCAGAAGTCGGCGGTGGCTCGCTTCTGCCGCACCTTTGGCGCTCTCACCCGCTCCGGGGTGCCGGTGCTGACTTCCTTGGAAATTGTGCGCGACACCTCCGGCAACCAGGTGGTGGCCAACGCCATTGACGCCGCCCGCCAATCCATCTCAGAGGGAGGGCAGATTGCCCCTGCTCTGGGCAAGGCCAAGGTCTTCCCAGTCATGGCCATTCAGATGATCAGCGTGGGGGAAGAGACAGGGGAGCTGGACGCGATGCTGATGAAGACGGCGGATTTCTACGAGCTGGAGGTGGAGGAGGCGGTACGCGCCCTCACCAGCCTGCTGGAGCCGTTGATGATCGTGATCCTGGGCGGTATGGTGGGCTGCATTATCGTGGCCATGTACCTGCCCATGTTCAACGTGTTCGAGTTGGTGAAGTAGTGGATTGGGCTGACCCTTGAACCCCCAGGGCGGCCAGGGCACAGGGTAGGAGCAACAAAGGAAAGGGATCCCATGCTGAGGCGATGGTTAGCGGCCCTGGTGCTGTTGTTGGGGGTGGGGCTGGCAGTTTTGCTTTCCGAACAGCCGACGGGATCCCTGGCGGGACGGGTGGAGCTGCCGGCAGAGGCTCCGCCTGGGGATGTGCAGGTCATTGCAGCCGGCCCGGTCACGCGCAGCGCCAGCTTGGCCTCAGATGGCGAATATCGCTTGGATCGATTGCCTGTTGGGGAATACCAGGTGACGGTGCAGGGATCCGGCCTGGAAACGGTGGGCAGCCAGGGATCCGTTCTGGTGCGGGAGGGGGCAACGGTTCGGATCCCCACCTTGCGCCCTCAGCTTGTCCCCCCCGGTCTCTATCTCTACAGCACCAGCCAGGTGTTTACGACCGCAGAACCGGCGCGGCTGCAGTGGCGGGCCACCAGCCTGGGCTCGGTGCAGCTCAGCCTCTATCGCTTTTCCCTGACAGAGCTGCAGGGATCCCCTCTCTTGCGGGATTTGGCGGATGCTGGCTATGGCTCCCTGAATCCGGCTCTGTATCCCACCCTGCGGCGGGAGCTTGTGCGCAGTTGGCAGCAGCCGGTGCCACGACGAGCGGGAGAGGGGTGGACAGCCCAAACCTTGGAGCTGGGGATCCTGCCGCCGGGGGCCTACTGGGTGGAGGCGGAGGGCCGGGAGCCGCTGAATGCGGCTGCACCCTTGCCCCGTTTCGACCATTGGTTTTTGGTGAGCGATCTCGGCCTCATCCAGAAGCAGGATGCCAGCCAGTTGGTGGTGCAGGCGGTGCACCTGCGGGAGCTGCGTCCCCTGGCCGGGATCCAGATCCAAGTTTTCGGGGAGTGGGGGGATCCCTTGACGGCCACCACCGATGCAGAGGGGCTAGCCCGCTTTGGCCTGCCGGCGAGAGAGGGTTCTTCCCTGGTGGTCTATGGCCGCAGTGCCGACAACACCCTGCAGGCTTTGTCCCGCAGCTACGCCTATGGCTGGAACCAGCCCCACCGGATCTACGCCTACACGGATCGTCCCCTCTACCGCCCTGGCCAAACCGTCTATTTCCGCGCCCTGGTGCGAGAGCAAACCCGCCTCACGCCGCCCCCGGTAGGACAAGCAGTGCAACTGACCCTTACGGCCCCCAACGGGGATGTGTTGAGCGAACAAACCCTGGCCACCAATGCTTTTGGCAGTGTCTATGGGGAGTTTCAACTGCCGGAAGAGGCGCCCCTGGGCAGCTACGGCCTGGAGTGGCAGGTGTCAGGGCCGCAGGGATCCAGCGGCGAATACACCTCTTTTCAGGTGGAAGCCTACCGCAAGCCGGAGTTTGAGGTGGCGGTGGTGCCCGACCGACCTTGGCTGGTGCGGGGGGGATCCCTGAAGGTGCAGGTGGAGGCCGAGTATCTTTTCGGCGCGCCGGTGGCCGCTGCCCAGCTCCGCTACCGAGTTTACAGCAGCCCCGACTGGAGCCTGCGCTATGGGCTGTTGCCCCGTTCTGCCGAGGAAGACTATTTCGCCGACGACCTGGGAGAGGAGCAGGGCTACTACGGCGGCTACGGCCAGTTGGTGGCGGAAGGGGAAGGGGTGACGGATGCCCAAGGGCGGGCGGAGTTTCGCCTGGATCGCCTGCTGCAGGATCTCAACTGGGAAGAAGACAGCTACTGGGGCCCCCAAGAGGTGCAGCAGTTGCGCATCGAGGTGGAGGTGACCGATATCAGCCGTCGCACCGTGACCGGAACGGCGAGGGCCTGGGTCACGGCTGGCGAATTTGCTCTGTTTGCGGAAGTGAACCGCCACCTGCCCGCTCCGGGGGATACCCTCACCTACCGGCTGCAAGCCCGCGATTACGATGGCCGCCCCGTCAGCGCCACCGGAGAGCTGAGCCTGGAGCGCTGGCGCTGGGATCCCAAGAGCAGCACCTACCAACGGCAAGATACCCTGCTGCGGCAACCTTTTCAGATCGTCAACGGGGAGGGCAGCCTCACCCTCAGCTTGCCCGCCGACCTGGAGCCGGGAGACTACCGGGTGCGGTTGACGGCATGGGATCCCCGCCGTCAAAGTGCTCTGCACCGCTGGCGCGAACGGGTGCAGGAGGTGGACTATCTCTGGGTAGTGGAGCCGGGCAGCCCCCTGCAAAGTTGGGGATCCCTGCCCAGCCTGGAAGTGGTGGCGGATCGGCAGATCTACCAGGTGGGGGAGGAGGCCCAGATCCTGATAGTCTCGCCGCTGCCGGATGTGGCGGTGCTGGTGGGCATTGAGGGATCCCGGCTGCACCAGGTGCAGGTGCTGCGTCTCCAGGGGCATACGGCCACGCTGCGGCTGCCCATCCGCGGCGACTATCGTCCCAATCTCTACGTCACTGCCACTGCCATCGGCCCAGAGCGGCGGCTGTACCGAAGCGAGGCCCTGCTGCGGGTCTCCCCCTTGGATCGCTTTTTGCAGGTGGAGCTGCAAACCGATAAGCCCACCTATCGACCGGGCGAGACCGCCCAAATCCAAATCCGCACCCGCGACGCCCAGGGACAGCCGGTGAGCGCCGAGGTGGGCCTAGGGATTGTGGACAATGCCCTCTACCTATTGCGACCCGACTTCACCCCGGATATTCGCCGCTTCTTCTATGGGCGCCAGTACAACCAAGTTACCACCACTACCTCTTTCCCTCAGCAATATCCCGGCGGTGCTGACAAGCTGGCCGGCCAAGTGCGGGAAGACTTTCGCGATACCGCCGCCTGGTTCCCGGATCTGGTCACCAATGCCGATGGCCTGGCTCAGGTACAGGTGCGTTGGCCCGACAACCTGACCACCTGGCGCTTGACCGCCCGCGCTGCCACTGCCGACACCCAGGTGGGATCCGCTCTTGCCACAGTCTCGGTTAGCAAAGACCTGTTGGTGCGCTTGGCCGCTCCCCGCTTTTTCCGGGTGGGGGATCAGCTCACCTTGGCGGCCATTGTGCAAAACCGCACGGGTCAAGCCCAAGCGGTGGAGGTGCGGCTGGAAGTTCCTGTTCCTGCCGGTGGGATCTTGAAATTGCAAGGCCCGGAACGACAACGCCTCACCGTGCCGGCCCAAGGAGCGGGGCGGGTGGAATGGCCTCTCCAGGTTCTGGGGGCCGGAGATACCTCTCTGCGGGTCTGGGCGGAAGGGAATGGGCTGAAAGATGCATTGCAACTGCAGATCCCCAGCCAGCCCTTTGGGGCGGCGCATCGCTTCTCCCAAGTGGGCCAACTGGGAACCCCGTCTGGCTTGCGTGAAGGGGAGTCTGGCAGTCTGGAGTTGCCGCTGGATTGGCCCGCCACCTGGGTGCCGGGATCCCGGCAGCTTCACCTGGAACTGGCCGCTAGCCCGGCAGCAACCCTGCTGGGGCCGCTGGATTACCTGGTGAAGTTCCCCTACGGCTGCACCGAGCAAACCCTGAGTCGCTTCTTGCCCGCCCTAGCCGTCGCCCAAGTCAGCGAGCAGTTGGGCTTGAACCTGCGCTCGCAAACCCTGGAGCGGCTGCCTCGAGTGCTTCGATCCGGCTTGCAGCGACTGGAGGGATCCCAGAACTACGATGGGGGCTGGGGCTGGTGGGCCCATGACCGGAGCAACCCCTATCTGACCGGATACATCCTGCAGGGATATCATCTTGCCCAAGCCGCCGGCTATGCCCTCAAAGATTGGCAGGTGCGGCAGGCCTTGGACTATCTGGCCGCTCAACTGGCCCAGCCACAAGCCCTCTCCCCGGATCTGCAGGCTTTTGTCGCCTACAGCCTGGCCCTCTGGGATCCCGCTTTGGTGACTGCCGACCTGCCGCCGCCGGAGCGGCTCTCCACCTTTGGCCTGGCCTACCGAGGGCTGGCCGCCCTGCAACTGGGCCAAGGGAACACTGCCCAGGCGGATCTGGATCAGGCCCTGCAACGGCGGCAACAGGATCCCCAAGGGCGCTGGTTTATCCCGGCTGCTCCAACTCGTGCGACCCAAGAGCGCTCCACCTACGACGACATGGAGGTGGCCGGCCCCCTACTGCAATTGGCCGTTCGGCTGCAGGATGACCGGGCTGCCCAGATTGCCGATGCCCTTCTCCAGCAGCGGCAAAACAACCGCTGGCGCACCACCAAAGCCACCGCCGATGCTCTCCTCGGCCTGTCCGCCTACTACCAGGCCCAGCAGCAGCAGCTTCCCAGCCCCGGCGAGGTGCGGGTGTTGGATGGGACAACCGGATCCCTTCTCGGTCGCTGGCAGGCCGGCGCTGGGGATCCCCGCTATGGGCTGGATTGGGCTGACGCAGAAGTGGGGAACCTGAGCAGCCTGCGCCTGGAAAAGTCCGGCCCCGGCCCCCTTTACTACAGCTTGAGGGGAGAAGCCTTCGTCCCCAACCCTCTGCCCTCTCAAGCCCAAGGCTTTGTGGTGAGCCGCAGCTACTTCCGCCTACAGCCCCAGCTCCAACCCAACGGGGAGATCCGCTACCGAGAGCAGCCGCTGCGCCCTGGCGACACAGTAAGGGCCGGAGAAATCCTCCTGGCCCGGTTGACGGTGGAAGCCGAGCGGGACAGCCACTACGTGGTGGTCGAGGATCCCCTGCCCAGCGGCGCCGAGATCACCTCCCAGGATCCGCGAGAGTTCACCGGCTTGGCCCCAGACTACTGGTGGGACTGGTTTTGGACCCGCCAAGAGAATCGGGATGACCGCGTGGCCTTTTTCAGCACCGAGCTCAAGCAGGGTCGCCATGAGTTTGTCTATCTCTTCCGTCCGGAGATCCCCGGCCAATTCCAGGTGGCTCCTGCCTTGGCCGAAGAAATGTACGACCCCAGCCGCTATGGCCGCAGCGCCGCTTACTCCCTCGAAGTTCTCCCTTGAATGCCTCGAACCTGCCCACTTGGCCAGAAACGAAGTGACCAGTTGCGTCAGTGTGGCCCAAGGGCTGACGCAATGAGCAGCTGCGCATGGCTGGGCCGCCCCCAAAGCACCTGCTCCTGTTTGTAAACGACCATGCCGGGCGGGGATCCCTTGGGTTTGAACACCAGTTTCGGGCGAGTGTAGACTACCGGCACCTGTTCGCTGAGGCGACCGCGGCTGAAATGGGCCGCCAAATCAGCAGCCGCCTGCAGATCTTCGCTTTCTGCTACAGCCCCGGGGGGCAAGCGCAGCAGCACATGACTGCCGGGGATCTCTTGGGCATGAAAC
Organism: Synechococcus sp. R55.4; assembly: GCF_047461935.1. NCBI lineage: Bacteria > Bacillati > Cyanobacteriota > Cyanophyceae > Synechococcales > Synechococcaceae > Synechococcus > Synechococcus sp. R55.4. The sequence continues at coordinate 14,351 of NZ_JANSIF010000067.1, forward strand.
CACCAATCGTGTTCCTGAGCCACGCGAAAGGTGAGCTGATCATTTTGCAGGTTGTTGCGCCCCACCCAAATGGAGAAGCCACTGGGGCTGGTAAAGCGGTGGGGGTTGAAGGTTGCCGGTGAGGCATGTTTTGAGCTCGCCCGCAGAGACTCTGTCCCGCTGTTGCGAGTGGGACTCTCCAAGTAGCGCTGTTCAATCAGCTCGGTCTCAATTTCCTTGAGGGTGGTCAAGTCTTGGGGATCCCGATAGGTTTCCAGCTGCTGTAGAGACGCTTCCACCTGCTCGAGGTAGAGGATCTCTTGGCCAAGCGCCTCTTGTAGGGGCCGGATAGCATCCTGGGCCCGTTTTTGTTTGCGGTGCTTGCGGTAGTAGGCTTGGGCATTGAGAATGGCATTTTTTTCGGGGTCGAGAGGGATCTTGACCGTCTGGCCGCTGGCAAAATCCGGCAGCTCGATGTGATGCAACCCTGGCCGCCAGAGGTGGAGGTGGGCCATCAACAAGTCGGCAGCCTGCTTGGAGGCTTCCGCTTGGGTGGAGTCGGCCAGCATTGCCTCAAATTGCTCTCGCCGCTGATAGAGCTTTTTCAGCAGGGTGGATACCCTTTGCAGCAGACGGTGGCGCTCTCGCTCAAACTGTTCGCGGTTAAGCTGAGCCTGGTAGTAGCCTTCCAGAAGTTGGTGCAGATTGAGTCGAGAAGGTTGTTGCAGGGATTCCGTCCCACCAACGCGAACGGCACTGCTGACGGGAGGGCTTGCCCAGCCGAGAACGGTGTATCCCTGGGGAGTGGGAGCTGGGTCAAACTGGCCGGTTTCCAGACGGGTTAACCAGTCTTGCCACCTGGCAAACAGTGCCTGCCAATCCTGGGCAGAGAGGTGATCGGTGGGGGTTTGCGGCGGGATCCCAGCCTGATGGCACATCGCTTCCACCAAATGCCGACTGAGGCCGCGATAACAGCGCAACAGCCGTTGGCCGATGGGGCCAGGGATCAGGGCGACGCGCTCTTGCCACCAGGAAAAGGGCTCGGATCGCTGCGGGATCGGGTCGGTTAGGGCCGGAGGAGCCTCGTAGGGCAGGCCCGGCTGCACTGGACGGATTCGCGATTGGCGCTCGCTTACCCCATGGCCACTGGCCAAGATCATGCCCGCCTCGTCCACCAAAATGGCATTGCTGTGCTTGCCCATCACCTCCAGGTAGAGATGGCGATAAGGGGGATCCCCGGGCCGAGGGGCAAAGCGCAAGTCAATCACCCGTTCCCAATCCTCCAGCAGAGCCAGCTCCGTCAGAGCCAAACCCTTCAGGTGCCGTTGGAGGAACTGGCTAAATTGAAAGCCATCCGGCTCTTTGGGAGGAGGCTGACAGAGGTGGAGACGGGCCGCCTGAGGATGCCAGCACAACAGCAGGCAGGGACGGGCAGTGAGGGTGCGCAAACCGATGATCACCGTCCACAGATCGGTCTGTTGGATCCATTCCACGCGGGCAGGCAACACTGGATCCCGACCTGTCTTAGCCTGGGCTAGATCTGCCAGCACAGCGCGCAGGGTGGTCAGATCAACGGGCTGCATCCCTGTTGCTGATACATTTACGCTGAACACTGCTGAACATCACTGTTCAACTATGCAGCGATAGCATTCTGTTTGTTTCCA
>NZ_JANSIF010000068.1:0-15690 GCF_047461935.1 Synechococcus sp. R55.4
AATGACTTTTGCCAAACCGCCTAAAGCTCAGTAAATTCAGCAAAGTTCAGGGTTTTGGGGGTTAGAGGCATGCTCTTCTTGCGCTCAAGCGAAAGATTGCTGTGATCAATGCTGCTTTTTGCCCGATTGATAAGGGATCCCCAAAAGCTTGTCAGGGGGTGATCTGGAACTCCAGGTTGTAGGTTTGGAGTAAGTTTATAGTTTCGTGATCGGTGATGTTGGTGTCGGCCAGCTCCAAGTTGTAGAAATCGATGAACTCTTCGTGGTCAAAATAGGGGCCGGCATGCCAGGTACCCATCTCCAGTTTGATAAAGCGATCCCCAGGCACCCGAAAGGCTTGAATCTGATCCACGTGCAGCTCATCGGCAGGGGGTGCAACACCAATAAACCACTCCTTGCCATTCAGGGATCCCAGGCACTGGGTGCAGCGGATGTGGTGGGTGATCTGAGTAAACTTGAGGCCGCGGCGAGGCAAGCGCATGATGTAAAAGCGGGGCTGCCCTTGATTCAAGAACAACTGAGCATCTTGACTGTCGAAGGGTTTGTGATCGGGAGTGGGGCAAATGACCTGTCCGTAGGGGGCAAAGTTTTCCGGTTCAGCGAGATGGGCCTTCAGTTGGCGCAATTGGCTGGTCACCCTGCTCTTCTCCTTTGCGTTTGACGAGCTGTCTTGTGTCTCACTGTTGCCCTACAACGTGAGCACGAGGGCGTGAAGACGCAAACAGCCCAGCGAACCCCATTCTATCGAGACTTGGCCAGGCAGCTTCCCTTCTGGGAAGGGATCCCTGAGCAAGCCCAAGCTGCTCAAGGTCGCAAGTACAATGGGAAAACTTCCCAGCCTCAGCAGAGCAAATGGCGATGCAGCGGGACTTGCAAGAGCTGATCATCTCCCCAGCTCAAGTTGAAAGCCTCTCTCAAGTGCCGGTGGCTTGGTTGTATCGGCCTCGGCCCGTTCGTCGTTTTAAAGACCGTCTGCGCCAGTTCTCCGCCTTCTGGGATCTCCTACGCTTGCTGGTGACGCTGGATTTGTTCTTGCGTTTCTTGACCTTCTGGACAGGGGGATCCCTACTTACCCTGGTGGGGCGGATTTGGATCCCTGGCCTACAGGCCACTTGGGGCACTTGGCCGGTGGAATGGGGGATCCTGGCGGCTATTGCCGCCCTGGGCCAAGCCTATTGGATTTTCCGCAGCCGTCGCATGCCGCTGCTGTTGAATTTGCTGGGGGAGGTGGATCGCTACAACCGAATCATCCAGGCCATCCACGTCAACGACCAGTTGGTGGAAGCGGGCAACCCCGAGGTGAAGCTGGCCCAGAGGGCTCAGGTGATCGAAGCCCTGAAGCTGACCCGGGCCGATCTCATCCGCGCCTTGAAAACCGAACGGATCTTGCGGCAAAACGAAGACTTGATCGAGCAGCAGAGCGAGTTCTTCGGCGATAACTTGGCAGCTTTGACAGCTCTGCAGGTGAGCGAGCAGGCCAGCGAACAGGGTCGTATCCTAGAGACTGCTTTACAGATTGCTTTGCAGGTGCGCTCCCAAATCCGCCGTTTGCAAGAGCGAGAAGCCAACCACCCCCCAAGCAGGGATCCCGACAAGATTGAGAAAGATCAGCAGGATAGAGATGGCAACTCAGATGGGCAGTGAAACAGATGGTTATTTTTGTCGGCAGGCGGCGCTGTGGGTTCTAATCCTTGGGAGAAAGTTGAGGTTGATTGCACCGCGTTAGCAGGTCGGAGACCGAAATTGGAGTGACCCCATCTCCCTGATTGGTGCTAAATCCCCGCTCTGCACTATTCCGCACTGTCAAGATCGCCTGCCGGCGCTACACTGGGGCTGGTCTTGGATCCCTCTGTCATCCACACACCTCTAGATGAGCCTTTTGGCCCGCTCCCTGGCCTACGCCCAGAACCACAGCGACATGCTGTTTCAAGCTTTCGTCCAACACCTGCAACTGGTGGCGGTGCCTTTAGGAATGGGGCTGCTGTTGGGCTTGCCGCTGGGCTTTTTCAGCTCCCGCTCCCAGATGCTTTCTCTGGTGGTGATCAATGCGTTCAGCAGCCTGCGGGTGATCCCCAGCTTAGCCATTTTGTTTTTGGCCATCCCCTATTTCGGCCTCAGCTTTCGTTCGGCAGTTGTCGCCCTAACCCTTCTGGCGTTGCCCCCCATTCTGATCAGCACGGATGTGGCCTTCCGCAGCCTTGAGCCGGCCCTACGGGAAGCTGCCCTGAGCATGGGCATGACTCCTGGCCAGGTGTTACGGCACGTGGAGATCCCTTTGGCCTTGCCGGTGATCTTGGCCGGTGTTAAAACGGCTACCATTGAGGTGATTGCCAGTGCTACGCTAGCAGCGTTTATCGGCGCGGGAGGGCTGGGTACTTTCATCACCCTGGGGTTTGCCCTCTATGACAACGCCATCTTGCTGGTGGGGGCGGTTCCAGTGGCCCTTCTGGCTATTGCGGCCGAGATCGGCCTTGGCACTCTGCAGCGGGCTTTGGAACCTCCCCAAGCCTGAGGTTCTGTGAGGGATCCCATGCTGTCTTCCTCTGGTTCTTCTGAAGTGCGATCCCGTTGGCCTTCCCGCTCCATTCCTTTGCGGGTGGCGTTGCTGCTGCCCCTAGTGCTCTCAGTAGCAGGGGGAGTGGGGGGAGTGGCCTATCTCTCCTGGCAGGGCGGGCGACACCTGGCGCTGCGCTTGACGGAGCAACTGAGGCGGGAAGTTACCGACCGCACCGAAGAGCATCTTGCCAGATATTTGCAAATTCCCCTTCAGATCAATGCCCTCAATCAAGGGGCAGTGAGGGGGGGGCTGCTGCCCGATTTGACAACCCCCAGCCCAGCCGATCTAGAGGTGCTGGAAGCTCACTTTGCCCGCCAGTTGCAGCCATTTCCTGAGCTCAGCTATGTCGGCTTTGTCTCGGCTCAAGGGGGGTTTGTGATCGCCCGCCGTCACGCCGATGGGTCGATCTGGACTTACCACACACCCGGCCTCTTGCCGGGATCCGCCCAGAGCCGCCAACGGGATCCGGAAACAGGGGATCCCACAGGGTTCACTCGCCGGTTGGGCTTTGTGGATCTGAGGCGGTTGTTCTGGTTTCCCCAGCTCCTGCAGTCGGAAGGGATCCGCGACACTTGGGTGGTAACCCGATTTTTTGCGGAGCTTCCTGCCCAGGATCCAGAGCGGCTGATCATGACGTCCCTGTCTCTGACCGACTCGGGGGGGCGGGTTTACGGCAGCTTAGTGGCTTCCCTCTCCGTCCGGCAGCTTCAAGCCTTTCTGGAACAGATGGAAGGCCGTTCTCCTGCAGAGGTGAGTTTTCTGCTGGACGAGGAAGGACAGGTGGTGGCCAGTACGGCGGGGCCTGCTCCCCATCCGCTGCTGGTGGCTGTGCAAGAGCAGGTGGGCTCCTGGGAGACGGCCTCTTCTCAGAATTCGCTGCGCCTCGTGGTTGGCGGGATCCCCTACTGGGTGGAGGTGGAGTCCGTTCAGAGTAAAGGGAGGCTGGGCTTTTATTTTGTGCATGGGATCCCAGAGGCAACCCTTCTGGCCGAAGTCCATCGGGGCGCCCAACAGGCTGCGCTGCTGGGGGGTGGGCTATTGCTGAGCATGCTGGGGACAGGGATCCTCCTCGGCGAAGCTCTCTCCCGTCCCCTGCGCCGCCTCACCCAAGTAGCCGAGCAATTTATACACAGCGGTTTCCAGCCCTGGCCTCCTTTGGATCCCGGCCCCATCCAGGAGGTGCAGACGCTAACCAAAGCCTGGCAGCAGGCGGCAGCAGCCCAGCAGGCCCTGCTGGATCGTCTGTGGCAGCAGCAGCAGGAGTACCGTGCTGTGGTAGAGCAGCAGACGGAGCTGATCTGTCGCTTTCGGCCCAATGGGCACATCACCTACGTCAACTCTGCTTTATTGCGTTTCTTCGATCATCGGGTAGAAGAAGTGGTGGGCCGAGCTTTGTGGGATCTGCTGCTGGAAGAAGAGCGGGAGGTGGTGCTGCAGGCTTTTGCCGCTCTCACGCCTGAGAGTCCTTTTTATAGCAGCGAGCGGGAGTACCCCGGCAAAGACGGCCAGTCCCGCTGGATTAGCTGGGTGGATCAGGGCATTTTCGACAGCCAAGGCCGCCTGGTGGAGATCCTGTCGGTGGGGCGGGAGATCACCGAGCAGAAACGGGCAGAACAGCAGTTGCAGGCCCTCAACCGGGAGCTAGAAGCCCAGGTGGAGCTGCGCACGGCCAAGCTGCAGCAAGCCTTGCATTTTGAGGGGGTGCTGCGCGCCATCAGCAGCCGGATGGTGGTCAGCCTAAACGAGGGGGAAATTCTTGAAGAAGTGGTCAGAGCCCTTGCCGAGGCACTAGGCCTAACCTGCTGCCAAATCCTGCTGCTTTTAGAAGATGGGTCAACCTGGATCCCCGGCTACTGCTACTCCCCCCTTCTCTCTTCTGATGCAGCTCAGGGCGACAGGGCGGATCCCTTGCATGGGCCAGACTACGCCAGCGACCCGGAGTTCCTGCGCCTGCTGCAGTCCCATTCTTCCTCGCAGCAGAAATGGGAAATCCACTGCTGTTGTCGCACAGGGAAAGAGGGACGCTGGGTGCGGCTGCTGGTCTGCACCCTTTGGGACAAAGAGAAGCGGCTGGGAGCTTTGCTGTTGGAGCGGCTGCCGGAGCAAGAGTTTTCCCAAGACGAGATTCAACTGGCCTATCAGGTGGCCAACCTATGTGCCCTGGCCATCCGCCAAGCCCGTTTGTACCAAGCAGCCCAAGCGCAGGTGAAGGAATTGGAGCGGCTGAATCTGCTGAAGGATGATTTCCTCAGCACCGTCTCCCACGAGCTGCGCACCCCCATGACCAATGTGCGCATGGCCTTGCAAATGCTGCAAATGACCCGCGATAACCCCGAGAAACAGCGGCACTACTTCACCATTGCCCTGAAAGAGTGCAACCGGCAAATCGAGCTCATTAACGACCTGCTGGATATGCGACGGCTGGGAGCCGGGACGTATCTGCTGCAACCAGAGAATATTTTTCTGCCGCGGTATTTACAAGATTTGCTGGACGGGGCTCAGCCTTTGGCCCAAGCCAAACATCAACACCTGCAACTGCACCTGGAGGCAGGGATCCCCTCGCTTTGGGCCGACCCCACCTGCTTGGGGCGCATTCTGCGCGAGCTGCTGCACAACGCCATCAAGTACACGGCCCCCGAGGGATCCATCCACCTGCGGGTTGTCTCAGAAGGAGAGGGGATCCTCTTCGTCTGCAGCAACAGCAGCGAGATCCCAGAGCCAGAGCTGCCCCGCATCTTTGAAAAGTTTTACCGGATCCCGCAATCGGATCGCTGGAAGCACGGCGGCACCGGCCTGGGGCTGGCTTTGGTGAAGCAACTGGTGGAGCATATGGGGGGGAATATCTCCGTCAACAGCTCGGATGGATGGACGCATTTCCAAGTTTGGTTGCCCCAAGGTGAGGATCCTGCTCCGCCATTGCCCGGCCCACCCCCAATGTCAGAAGACCTCCCCTTTTGGAAAGAGGCTGGGGGTGAGGGGCATACCTGACCCCTATCCCGGCAAGACTTGTTGCTGCCAGAGGGCCTCCAGTTGCACCGTGTATTCGGAGTTCACGATGGGCACTGCCCCAGCAATGGCCTCTTGAATGGGGATCCCGGCGGCAGCCTCCAGTTGGGCAAAAGCTGTTTGGTAGTCGGCAGACAACCGGCTGACATCAATGAGCGGCAGATCCCCCCAGACCTCCGGCTTGAACTTTTCCAGCTGCCCCTCCGGGCTGGCCAAGACCTCTGCCAGGACCATTGCCCCCCAAGGATTGGCCGCATTAATGGGAATGGCTGTAAACGAGGGATCGATCAAGCTGGTGCCCGGGATCCCATAGGGGGTGGTGCTGGGGGGAAATTGGCCGTTGCCCTTGCGTAAGATCACCTGATCGATAAAGGTGGGGATGAGCCACACTTCGCCGTTGGCAAAGAGCTCCGCCAGGCGGGCAAAGGTGGGCGGGTAGGTTTGGCCCCGCCTCCACAAGAAGGGATCCAGCTTTCTCAGGTATTCCACCAGGGCAGGGGATTGTCGCGCCCAGAGATCGGCATCGAAGTCCGGCCCGCTGTACTGAGCATAGCCCCCGGTCACACCATAGAAGGCGCTCAACAAAAAGCGGCTGCCATGAAAATCCGGCGGGGCCACGTAGGTAAATCGCCCTGGATTGGCCTCTGCCCAAGCCAACAGTTCGGCGTAGCTCTGGGGGGGATTGGGTACCCGCTCGGCATCATAGGCCATCAAAAAGTAGTTGCCGGTGTAGGGCGCAGAATAGCCCTCGGTGGGCAGGCCAAAATCCGTTGCAATATCGGCGGGATCGTAGAAGGGCAAGCTGGGCAATTTCTCAGCAAAGGGGCCGAAGAGCAAATTCCCCTGCTTGAGGGTGCGGAAGTTGTTGCCATTGATCCAGATGAGATCGATGCTGCCGCCGCTGCGCAGCCCGGCCTGTACCTCCCCAATCACCTTGTTGACTGCTTCAACGGTATCCGTGAGCGGGATCCGGTTCAAGCGAATGCCATAACGCTCCTGCAACTGGCTTTTCACCCAGCCATCCACGAAGCCATTGATGGCCTCGCTGCCGCTCCACATGGCCCAGTTGACAGAGCTGCCCCGCGCCCGCTCCAGAATGTCTGCCCAGCTCAGGGATCCCAGATCTACCGTGCTCTGGGGGGCATTCTGGGCCAACGGAGAGCCTTGACCCAACACCCAAGCCCCCAGGGATCCCAGGCCGGCCAACACCTGCCGTCGCTTCCAGAAAACGCTTTTGGGTTGCATAGCCTTGCCACCATCCCCATCCAACTTTCAGGTTCCAGATTCAACTTAAACTCTCCCCTCCTCCTTTGGGAAAAGGGCCGGGGGTGAGGGATCCCCGCCAACCCCCACAGGCCACAGAGCCTCTGTCGGCAAATGGATCCACACCGTCTGCCCCGGCGCAAACACTTGGTGGGGAGCCACCCAAGCCTGCAGACTGCCCCAAGGGGTTTGTAAGGTCAGCCGTCGCTGGGTGCCCGCAAAGCGTTCCGCCATCACCTGGGCCAAGAAAACATTGTCGGCCAAGCCGGGCGGCTGGGGAAACACCTGCACCTGTTCCGGGCGCACCGTCAGCCGCACCTGACCTTGGAGTGGCGCGGCGCTTTTCAAGCGGATCCCGTTGTTGAGGCGAAGCTGGTGACCCTCCGCCTGCGCATCGAAAAAATTGACCCCGCCAAAAAAGCGGGCAATGCGCTCGGAGCGCGGCTGCTGATAGAACTCCACAGGGGATCCCACCTGGTGTAGCTGCCCCTCAAACATCAGGCCGATGCGTTGGGCCATGGCTGTGGCTTCTGCTTGATCGTGGGTAACCAGCACCATCGTCACCCCTGTTTCCGCCTGCAGCTCCAGGATGAGGGCCTGCATCTCTTGGCGCAGGTTGGCATCCAGCGCCGATAAAGGTTCATCCAGCAGCAGCACCTTGGGCCGAATCACCAAAGCCCGCGCCAGGGCCACCCGCTGCGCTTGTCCGCCAGAGAGCTGGCTGGGCCGACGCTGAGCAAAGCCGGCCAATTGCACCCGCTCCAACATGCCCAAGGCGGCAGCCTCCCGCTCTGCCCGGGGAATACCCCGCATTTTCAGGCCAAAAGCGACATTCTCCCCCACGCTCAGGTGGGGAAACAGGCGGCTGTGTTGGGACAGCAAAGTCACGCCGCGCCGTTCCGGCGGCAGAGGGTTGAGGGGGGTCCCATCCAGCCAGATTTCCCCCGGATAGGGCAAGGGATCCGGCTCCAGCAGGCCGGCGATGAGATTGAGGGTGGTGGACTTGCCGCAGCCCGACGGCCCCAGCAGGGCGAAGATCTCCCCTGCCTCCACGCTCAAAGACAAATCCCTGAGGACAGGGATCCCTCTCTTGTGGAAGCGCTTGCTGAGATGGCGGAGAACAAGGTGGCCCATGCTTGAGTTACCGATCAAACGCTCAATAGAGCTCTCAAACTCTCCCAAAATTAGAACAGAAAGTACCGTTGTGCCATGGGCAGCACCTCTGCCGGCTCGCAGGTGAGCAATTCTCCATCGGCCCGCACTTCATAGGTCTCCGGGTTCACCTCAATGTGGGGAGTGGCGGTATTGAGTTTCAAATCCGCTTTGCCGATCTCGCGGCAATTTTTCACCGCTACGGCCCGGCGCTGGATCCCCAATTTCTCCGGGATCCCCAAGTCTAGAGCAGCCTGGGAGACAAAGAGCAGGCTGGTCTCGGTCAGGGCGCGGCCAAAGCTGCCGAACATGGGGCGGGGGTACACCGGCTGCGGGGTTGGAATGGAAGCATTAGGATCCCCCATTTGGGCGTAGGCAATCAGGCCCCCCTTCAGGACAATTTCCGGCTTAACCCCAAAAAAGGCCGGCTTCCACAGACACAGATCCGCCAGTTTTCCCACCTCCACCGACCCGATGACGTGGCTGAGTCCTTGGGCGATGGCGGGGCAGATGGTGTACTTAGCCACGTAACGCTTGGCCCGGAAGTTGTCGTTGCGGCTGCTGTCCTGCGGCAGAGGCCCCCGCTGCACCTTCATCTTGTGAGCCGTCTGCCAAGTGCGGATGATTACCTCCCCCACCCGGCCCATGGCCTGGGAGTCGGAAGAGATGATGCTGAACACCCCCATGTCATGCAAGATGTCTTCGGCGGCAATGGTTTGGGGGCGAATGCGGCTTTCGGCAAAAGCAATATCCTCCGGCACATTCTTGCTCAGGTGGTGACACACCATCAGCATGTCCAGATGTTCTTCGATGGTGTTGCGGGTAAAGGGGCGGGTGGGATTGGTGGAGCTGGGCAGCACGTTGGGCTCGGAGGCAATGCGGATGATGTCGGGGGCATGCCCACCCCCGGCCCCTTCGGTGTGGAAGGTGTGAATGGTGCGGCCATTGATGGCGGCGATGGTATCTTCCACAAAAGCCGATTCATTTAAAGTATCGGTGTGGATGAGGGTTTGGATGTCGTACTCATCCGAGACTTGCAAACAGCTGTCGATCACCGCCGGCGTGGATCCCCAATCTTCATGGATCTTGAGGCCGCAGGCCCCCGCTTCCACCTGTTCCCGCAAAGCTGCGGGAAAAGCCGCGTTTCCCTTGCCAAAGAAGCCCAAATTGACGGGGAACCCCTCCGCCGCCTGCAACATCTTGCCCAAGTTCCAAGCTCCAGGGGTGCAGGTGGTGGCGTTGCTGCCGGTGGCCGGCCCGGTTCCGCCCCCCAAAAGGGTGGTCACTCCCGAGGCGATGGCAAACTCGCACAACTGCGGGCAGATGAAATGCACATGGGCATCGATCCCGCCCGCTGTCAGGATCAGGTTTTCCCCGGCAATCACCTCAGTGCTGGGGCCCACCACCATGCCCGGCGTCACCCCCGCTTGGATGTTGGGGTTGCCGGCTTTGCCAATGCCGACAATGTAGCCATCGCGAATGCCCACATCCGCCTTGACGATGCCCCACCAGTCCAGGATCAGGGCGTTGGTGATCACCAGATCCAAGGCCCCATTGGCGCGGGTGGCCGTCGGCGATTGCCCCATGCCATCGCGGATGGTTTTGCCGCCCCCAAACTTAATCTCCTCACCATAGGTGGTGAAATCCTCCTCCACCTCGATGATCAGCTCGGTGTCCGCCAGGCGCACCCGATCCCCTACGGTGGGGCCGTAGTTGCTGACGTATTGGCGACGGGGAATCTCTAGGGTCATAGGGTGGTATCTGCAAAAGGGCTGCCAGGGTTTTACCACACATCCCCACCCAGGGGATCCCTTGCTGTCTATTGTTCAGTTCCAACCCTTCCTGAGAACGGATTGGGTTGGCTGAAAATTCGTTACATATATTTACATCTATGATCGAAAGAACAATTGCCAATCGACTCCAGCCTCGATGGGACAAGGGATCCCTCGTTTAATTATTGTGAAGCAACTGAGGGCTCACAAACCCTGACCTATAATGCCAGGTAAGTCCTGCCCTGGGGGAATCTTCTGCCAAGGGGTAGGGATGCTTCGTTCCTTGTCGCAAGAGAGGAGTTCTTGATGACAACTACGCCAAAGGAGCGAGAGCCGAAGGTCAAGGTGTCGGTTGACGTGGATCCGGTTCCCACCTCATTTGAGAAATGGGCCAAGCCGGGGCACTTCGACCGCAGCCTATCCCGTGGCCCCAAGACCACGACCTGGATCTGGAACCTCCATGCTCTTGCTCATGACTTCGACAGTCACACCAGCGACTTAGAAGACGTCTCTCGTAAGATCTTTTCCGCTCACTTCGGCCACTTGGCAGTGGTTTTCGTCTGGCTGAGCGGCATGTACTACCACGGAGCTCAGTTCTCCAACTATTCTGCTTGGCTGGCGGATCCGATCAACGTCAAGCCCAGCGCCCAAGTGGTCTGGCCCATCTTCGGCCAAGAGATCCTGAATGGGGATGTGGGCGGCGGCTTCGAAGGGATCCGCATTACTTCTGGTCTATTTCACCTCTGGCGAGCTGCCGGCATCACCAACGAGTTCCAACTCCTCTGCACCGCCATCGGTGGCTTGGTGATGGCCGGGCTGTGCCTGTTCGCCGGCTGGTTCCACTACCACAAGCGGGCTCCCAAGCTGGAGTGGTTCCAAAATGTGGAATCGATGCTCAACCACCACCTAGCGGGCCTGCTGGGGCTGGGTTCTCTGGCCTGGGCCGGTCACCAAATCCACGTGGCCATTCCCATCAACAAGATGTTGGATGCGGGCGTGCCGGCGGATCAGGTGCCTTTGCCCCACGAGTTCATCCTCAACCCGGCCCTGATGAAGGAGATGTTCCCCAGCGTGGATTGGGGCATCTTCAGCGGGGTGGTGCCCTTCTTTACCTTGGATTGGGGCAAGTACGCGGAGTTTCTCACCTTCAAGGGTGGCCTGGATCCGCAGAACGGTGCCCTCTGGCTGACCGACCAAGCCCACCACCACTTGGCCATTGCCGTGCTCTTCATCGTGGCCGGGCACATGTACCGCACCAACTGGGGCATCGGCCACTCCATTAAAGAGATCCTGGAAGCCCACAAAGGCCCCTTCACCGGCGAAGGCCACAAAGGTCTGTACGAAGTGCTCACCACCTCCTGGCATGCCCAACTGGCCATCAACCTGGCCATGGTGGGATCCCTGAGCATCATCGTGGCGCAGCACATGTACGCCATGAACCCCTACCCCTACATGGGCATCGACTACGCCACCCAGATCTCCCTGTTTACCCACCACATGTGGATAGGCGGCTTCTTCGTGGTGGGGGGTGCTGCCCACGGGGCCATTTACATGGTGCGGGACTACGACCCGGCGGTGAACCGCAACAACGTGTTGGATCGGGTATTGCGCCACCGCGACGCCATCATCAGCCACCTCAACTGGGTGTGTCTGTTCTTGGGCTTCCACGCCTTTGGCTTCTACGTCCACAACGACACGATGCAAGCCCTGGGCCGTCCGCAGGACATGTTCTCGGACACCGGCATCCAACTGCAGCCCATCTTTGCCCAGTGGATCCAGTCGCTGCACACTTCGGCCATTGCCAGCACCGCTCCCTATGTGGGCGCTTCGGTTAGCCCCATCTTTGGCGGCGACGTGGTAGCTGTGGGCGGCAAGGTCTCCATGATGCCGATGGTGCTGGGCACGGCGGACTTCATGGTGCACCACATCCACGCCATGACCATCCACATTACGGTGCTGATCCTGCTCAAGGGGGTGTTGTTTGCCCGCTCTTCCCGGTTGATCCCGGACAAAGGCAAATTGGGCTTCCGCTTCCCCTGCGATGGCCCAGGCCGCGGCGGCACCTGCCAGGTCTCCGGCTGGGATCACGTGTTCCTGGGGCTGTTCTGGATGTACAACTGTATCTCCATCGTGATCTTCCACTTCAGCTGGAAGATGCAGAGCGACATCTGGGGCACCGTCAACGCCGATGGCACGATTGAGCACATCACCGGCGGCAACTTTGCCACCAGCGCCATTAACATCAACGGCTGGTTGCGGGACTTCCTGTGGGCGCAATCGGTGCAGGTGATCAACTCCTACGGCTCGGCTCTGTCGGCTTATGGGCTGCTCTTCTTGGGCGCTCACTTTGTCTGGGCCTTCAGCCTGATGTTCCTGTTCAGCGGTCGCGGCTACTGGCAGGAGCTGATTGAGTCCATCGTTTGGGCCCACAACAAGCTAAAAGTCGCTCCGGCCATTCAACCCCGCGCTCTGAGCATCATTCAGGGTCGGGCGGTCGGTGTGGCCCACTACCTGTTGGGAGGGATCGTCACCACCTGGGCGTTCTTCCTGGCACGGTTCGGCGCACTCGGCTAAGGCAAGGAGGAAGAGAGAATCATGACAACTGCAACTCGTTTTCCCCAATTCAGCCAAGACCTGGCCAGCGATCCCACCACGCGTCGGCTGTGGTATGGCATTGCCACCGCCCACGACTTCGAGACCCACGATGGCATGACGGAGGAGCGGCTTTACCAAAAGCTGTTCGCCACCCACTTTGGCCATCTGGCAATCATCTTCCTGTGGGCCTCCGGCAACGTCTTCCACATCGCCTGGCAAGGCAACTATGAGCAATGGGTAGCCAACCCCACGGGTGTCACCCCCATCGCCCACGCCATCTGGGATCCCCACTTTGGCAAGGCAGCGGTGGAAGCCTTTACCCAACCGGGGGGCGGCGGCCCCGTCAACGCGGCCTACTCTGGCCTGTACTATTGGTTCAACACCATTGGCCTGCGCACCAACGGCGATCTCTACACCGGTGCCATTGGCCTGCTGTTGTTGGCGGCAGTGTTTCTGTTTGCCGGCTGGCTGCACCTGCAGCCCCGCTTCCGGCCTAGCCTGAGCTGGTTCAAGAACGCTGAAGCCCGTCTCAACCACCACCTGGCCGGCTTGTTTGGGGTCAGTTCCCTGGCTTGGACTGGTCACCTGGTACACGTCGCCATCCCCGAGTCCCGCGGGCAGCACGTAGGCTGGGACAACTTCCTTACCACTCTGCCCCACCCGGCAGGTCTGAAGCCCTTCTTTACCCTCAACTGGGGGGTGTATGCCCAGAACCCGGACACGGCCAACCATGTCTGGGGCACGGCAGAAGGGGCGGGCACGGCCATCCTCACTTTCTTGGGTGGCTTTAACCCCAACACCCAGTCCCTGTGGCTGACGGACATGGCCCACCACCACCTGGCCATCGCGGTGATCTTCATCGTGGCCGGCCACATGTACCGCACCAACTGGGGCATTGGCCATAGCATCCGGGAGATCCTTGGCGCCCACAACCCCCCCAAGGGCACTCCCTTCGGAGGCCTGCTGGGAGAAGGCCACAAAGGTCTCTACGACACGGTCAACAACTCCCTGCACTTCCAGTTGGCTCTGGCCTTGGCCTGTCTGGGGGTGGTGACCTCGCTGGTGGCGCAGCACATGTACGCCCTCAACCCCTACGTGTTCATGTCCATGGATCACACCACGGAGGCGGCTCTCTACACCCATCACCAGTACATTGCTGGCTTCTTGATGGTGGGGGCGTTTGCCCACGGGGCCATCTTCCTGGTGCGGGACTACGATCCTGAGGCCAACAAGAACAACGTGCTGGCGCGGGTGCTGGATCACAAGGAAGCGATCATCTCCCACCTCAGCTGGGTATCGCTGTTCCTGGGCTTCCACACCCTGGGGCTGTACGTCCACAACGATGTCATGCAAGCCTTCGGCACGCCCGAGAAGCAGATCCTGATCGAGCCGGTGTTTGCTCAGTTCATCCAGGCCTCTCACGGCAAGATGATCTACGGCATGGATGTGTTGTTGTCCAACCCCGACAGCCTTGCTTCTACCGCTTGGCCCAACTACGGCAACGTGTGGCTGCCGGGCTGGCTGCAGGCCATCAACGATCCCAACGGGTCTTTGTTCCTGCCCATCGGCCCGGGTGACTTCCTGGTGCACCACGCCATTGCGCTGGGCTTGCACACCACCACCTTGATCTTGGTCAAGGGGGCGTTGGATGCCCGCGGCTCTAAGCTGATGCCGGACAAGAAGGACTTTGGCTACAGCTTCCCCTGCGACGGCCCGGGTCGAGGCGGCACCTGCGACATCTCCGCCTGGGATGCCTTCTACCTGGCCATGTTCTGGATGCTGAACACCATCGGCTGGGTTACCTTCTACTGGCACTGGAAGCAGCTTGGGGTTTGGAGCGGCAACACTGCCCAGTTCAACGAGAACTCCACCTACCTGATGGGCTGGCTGCGGGATTACCTCTGGGCCAACTCCGCCCAGTTGATCAACGGCTACAACCCCTACGGGATGAATAACCTGGCGGTTTGGGCCTGGATGTTCCTGTTCGGCCACCTGGTGTGGGCAACTGGGTTCATGTTCCTGATCTCCTGGCGCGGCTACTGGCAAGAGCTGATCGAGACCTTGGTGTGGGCGCATGAGCGCACTCCCTTGGCCAAGCTGATCCGCTGGAAAGACAAGCCGGTGGCCATGTCGATTGTCCAAGGTCGTCTGGTGGGTCTGGCTCACTTCACGGTGGGTTACGTGTTGACCTACGCGGCCTTTGTTATCGCCTCGACAGCCTCTCAGTCGGGGTAGCAAGCCCATAACCTGCTGAATAGGGATCCCTCGGCTGGTCCAGGGATCCCTTTTTTGTGAGTTGGTAGAGTGGTGATATGAAGTTTAGGGTCTGATGAGTTTGGTCGATGACTCTAGCCGCCCGATTGGATCCCTATATCAGGCGATATACCTTTGAGGAGTTTCATCGACTGATTGAGTCTGGACAGATTGAAGAGCCCAATCAGTTGGAGCTGATTGACGGGCTCCTGGTTCAAAAGATGACGAAAGGGGAGAGGCACGCCGCCTACTGTAGCCGCCTGTACCGACTGTTGGTGGGCCTTGTGCAGGAGCAAGCTATTGTGCGCACCCAGGATCCGGTGCAACTGCCCCCCAATCACGAGCCGGAGCCCGACTTTGCCATTGTGCGCTTTCAGCAGGATGAGTACCGCTCTCGGCATCCTCAGCCCGAAGACATCTATCTCATCATCGAAGTGGCTGATTCTTCCCTTACCTATGATCGGGAAGTCAAACTCGGACTCTACGCCAAAGCCGGGATCCCCAACTACTGGATCTTGAACTTGCAAGAGAACTGCCTAGAGACGTACAGCTTGCCAATAGAGTCGGGAGTTTACCAAAAAAGAGAGGCTTACACCCCCAAGGAGAAAGTTGGGATCCCAGGGATCCTGGCTGGAGAACTGAGTCTGGATCAGCTAGAAATCGCAGGAGCCCCGCACTGTACCCGTAGGGTCAGTGTCGGGAGGAATGCGGAAGTTACGATAGAACCATGACCCAAGTCCTGACCGTCTCCTGTAAGCTCAAGGTGTCCCAGTCGCAGGCCGCAAAGTTGGACGCGACGATGGATGCCTTTATGCAGGCACTGAACTGGGTCAACCAGAACACGCCGGAGAAGATCGTCAATGCGGTCAAACTGCAGTCCCTTTGCTACTACGAGATTCGCGCCCGATTCGGCTTGTCCAGTAACTTGGCAAGGACTACGTCCCGCTTACGCGACCAGCAGGTCTGCAGACGGCTGGCCGGTGCCCGCAAGGTTGCCCGACAGAAAAACCGCCCCGTCAAAGCGTTCAAGAGAGGCTTTGCGACCTACGATGCCCGTATCTTTTCGTTTCGCGAGAAAGACTGGACGGTGTC
>NZ_JANSIF010000069.1:0-14665 GCF_047461935.1 Synechococcus sp. R55.4
TTCTGCTTTGCTTTGGCTACCATGTTGGCAGACTCGAAAGTAAACAGAAAGATCAACTGGTAGTAATCCGTACTGAAAATATTAATTATACATTATTTTCAGTATAGTTGAGCTTATTATTGACTAGAGTCATGCTCTGCTGCAGCCTAGCCTTTGATCATAGTCCGGCTCTGCTCGCCCGTTGGTCTGGGAATCCGTCCGTCAACACATCTTGCGGGCAGGGTGACTGCACAGAGCCGTGGGATCCCTCCTGCCTATGCCGAAGGACTCCATCCAAGTAGCGCGAACGGCGGTTATGAGGGACGCAGCGCAAGCGATCGCAGGGAAGCCAGTGGCAACCAGAGGGCTCTAAAGCATCCTATACTGTTGCGGCTGTCCGAATCACGAGGAACCTGCCGCTTATGTCTGAGCTTCTCCCTTTGCCTTCCCTCCAAGACCGGGTGGCTGTGGTCACCGGAGCCAGCCGGGGCATTGGCCGGGCGATTGCCCTGCACCTGGGGGCCATTGGAGCAAAAGTGGCGATCAACTACGCCCGCTCCGCTGCCGAAGCCGAGTCTCTGGTGGAAGAGATCGCGGCCCTGGGGGGAGAAGGGATCCCTGTGGCCGCCGATGTGTCTTGCCCAGAGGCAGTGGAGGGCCTGTTTGCCCAGGTGATGGAGCGGTGGGGTCGGGTGGATGTGCTGGTGAACAATGCCGGCATGGCCCGCGACACCCTGCTGCTGCGCATGAAGCCAGAAGATTGGCAGGCGGTGCTGGATCTCAACCTGACGGGGGTCTTTCTCTGCCTAAAGGCAGCCGCCAAAATCATGGTAAAGCAGCGCCAGGGGCGCATCATCAACATCACCTCGGTGGTGGGCTTGGTGGGCAATACCGGCCAGGCCAACTACAGCGCCGCCAAAGCAGGGGTGGTGGGCCTCACCAAGACGGCAGCCCGGGAGCTGGCCAGTCGCAACATCACCGTCAACGCCGTAGCACCGGGGTTCATCACCACCCAAATGACCGAAAAGCTGGATCCCGGCCCGATTTTGGCGCAGATCCCCCTGGGGCGGCTGGGATCCCCGGCAGAAGTGGCGGGGCTGGTGCGTTTTTTGGCGGCAGATCCGGCGGCGGCCTACATCACGGGACAGGTTTTTGCCATCGATGGTGGCATGGTGATGAGCTAGGCACTCTACCACGCCAGGGCTAGGCCATCGGCACGGGGTTCGGAAGCCGCAATGAAGTGATCCCCATCCCGCAAGAGGATCTGTCCCCGGCCAAAAAGACCGCAATCCTCTTCTGCGTCCACCACCTGCACTGCATGGCCGCGGGCGGAGAGTTCGCGCACCACCTGGGGCGGCACCGTGCTCTCCAGGGCCACTTGCGGGATCCCCTGATCCCACAGCACTCGCCAGCGGGGCGCATCCAGAGCCGCCTGGGGGTTCAGGCCGTAATCCACCAAATTCACCACCACCTGCACATGGCCTTGGGGCTGCATTGCCCCCCCCATGACACCAAAAGGGCCGAGGGGGATCCCTTCTCTGGATAGAAAAGCGGGGATGATCGTGTGGTAGGGGCGCTTGCGGGGGCCCACCTGGTTGGGATGACCGGGCTCCAGGGTGAAACCCGTGCCGCGGTTGTGGAGAGCAATGCCCGTGCCCGGAACCAGCAGACCACTGCCGAAGCCATCGAAATTCGACTGAATCAAAGACACCATCAACTCCCTATCGGCTGCAGCCAGGTAAACCGTTCCCCCCTCCGGCAGCCCTGGCTGGGCCAGGGGGATCGCCTCCCTCCCGATCAACTGCCGCCGCCGCTGTGCATAAGCCTTATCCAGCATCTGGGCAGGACTGACCCGCACATACTCCGGATCCGCCACCTGTCGGCTCACATCGGCAAAGGCCAGCTTCATTGCCTCAATCTGCAGGTGATAGCGCTCGCCGGCATCGTAGGAGATCCGACCCAGCTCAAAACCCTCCAAAAGGTTGAGCGCCATCAAAGCGGCAATGCCCTGCCCGTTGGGGGGGATCTCCCAGACGGTGTAGCCGCGGTAATCTGTATGGATGGGTTCCACCCAATCGGCCTGGTGCTGGGCCAAGTCGGCGGGGGACAGGAAGCCGCCCGTGGCCTCCGAGAAAGCCAGCAACTTCTCCGCCAGCTCCCCCCGGTAAAAACTCTCACCCCCGCTGTGGGCAATGGCCTTCAGGGTTTGGGCATGCAGGGGGCTGCTCCAGCGCTCCCCAGCCCGTGGGGCACGCCCTTGGGGAAAGAAAACGGCCTTGAAGGCCTCGTGGCGGGGATCTGGCAGGGGCAAATAGATGGACTCCGCCGCCTGCCACAGTTGGGCCACCCGGGGAGAGACCGGAAATCCCTCTTGCGCCAGACGAAGGGCAGGCACAAACAGACGCTCGAACGGCAGCTTTCCCCAGCGCCGGTGCAAGGTCTGCCAAGCGGAAACTGCCCCCGGCACCGTCACCGCTAACCAATCGTAGGGGGGGATCCGCCCATGGTCCCGGTACCGCTCCGGCGTCAGGGCGGCTGGGCTGCGACCGGAAGCATTCAACCCGTACAGCCGACCCTCCTCCCCCCCCTCCCACACCAGAGCAAAGGCATCGCCGCCAATGCCATTGGAGGTTGGCTCCACCACCGTCAAAGCCACCGCCATTGCCACGGCTGCATCCACAGCATTGCCGCCCGCCCAGAACATCTCCATGCCCGCCATTGCCGCCAAAGGTTGGCTGGTGGCCACGGATCCCTGTCTGCCCATCACCACCCGTCGCCGCGAAGCAAACGGATAGCGATCCAGGGCCTGCCGCAAAAAAGTGGGTGCTGGCATATCGCTACGCGACGCTCTCGCGAATGGGCTGGGCTCCCTACACAGGCAGGTTATCGCTACGCGACGCTCTCGCGAACAGGAGTGCGGCCAACTCCGCAAAGCTGTCCACCACCACATCTGCCCCGGCGTGGCGCAGTTCCTCGGCGGTGAAAGCCGTGGTGAGGCCCACCGCAAAACAGCCAGCCCCCTTAGCGGCGCGGATCCCATGGGTAGAATCTTCAATCACCCAACACAACGCCGGATCCAACCCCACAGCGGCAGCCGTTTTCAGGTAAGGCTCTGGGTCGGGCTTGGCCCGCTGAATGTCTTCGGCGGTAATCACCGCGTCAAACCAGCGGTGCAGGTCGAAGCGCTGGAAAATCTGCGCTTGATCCCGGCGGATGGCCGAAGTGGTGACGGCCAGGGCAGAAAAGCGCTGGCGGCTGGCCGCCAAAAACTCCAGCACCCCCGGCACCAGGGGTACCTCTGCCAGCAGCTCGCCAAAAGCCTTGGCCTTTTCCTCGATCAAGCGCTGCACCAGCAGGGGCCGTTCTGCAGGTGGGGTGTCCGTCTGGTGTTGGACAAGGTACTCGAACATGTCGCGGTCGGTGCGCCCCTTGAACTGCAGGGAGATGGGGGCCAAATCCAGGGATAGGTGGCAGCGTTGCAGGGCAATGGCCCCGGCGCGGGCATGGATTGGTTCCGAATCCACAATCACCCCGTCCATATCGAAGAGCAAGCCGGCAGTCACGTCAGCCTTCCCCTGTTGTAGGCACAGCACTTTGGATTGCATAGACATTATCGCTACGCGACGCTTTCGCGAATGGGCAAGCACGGGACAGGGATCCTCTTAACAACCCTACTGCCCCGTCTCCATCCCCCACCCGCAGAAGCGGCTGGTGATCTGCCAGATGGGATCCAACACATCGGTCAGGGCGTGGTCACTCTCCACCGCCACCAGTTGGGCCCAGGGGCGACGGGCCACGTAGTCTCGGCTGGCTTGAATGGGGATGGTGTCGTCTTGGATCCCGTGCACAATTAGGGTGGGCACAGGCCGTCGTAACCCCCCATCCGGGTAGCGCTGGGCATCGGCGACAAAGCCGTACTCCAAAGGGAGAGGGCGGCCTTCTCCGTAGTGAAACACCATGAGTTGTCCGGTTCGCTGCCAAGTCTCCACCGCCTCTGCCCCCAGCCGCGGCAGCCAATGGCCTAAAAAGCCAAAAGCCGGCGCCAAGAGCACCAAGCGCTGCACGCAAGGTTGTCGTTCGGCAACCCAAGCAGCCACCACGCCCCCCAAGCTAGAGCCGATGAGGGTGACAGGGGGGTAGTTCATCTCGGCAAGC
Organism: Synechococcus sp. R55.4; assembly: GCF_047461935.1. Lineage (NCBI taxonomy): Bacteria > Bacillati > Cyanobacteriota > Cyanophyceae > Synechococcales > Synechococcaceae > Synechococcus > Synechococcus sp. R55.4. The sequence goes on from NZ_JANSIF010000069.1 coordinate 4,135, forward strand.
TGGCTGGAAACCTGCTGGATCTGGCGGGTCAAGGTGAGCTGGGCAAAATTGTCCTGGTTCAGATCAGGCACCTGAACAGGGATCCCCACCTGCTGCAGCCGCTGCCGAAAGAAAGTTGCCTTGGCCGACTGCGGCCCAGAGCCGAATCCATGCAGGTAAATCGCCAACACAGAAAGGGATCCCTATGGCCCTGTGGCTGCCGAGAGCCAGCCCGCCCCCAACACCACGCTGATGGAGAGGAAAAGGGTCGCTACCGTCCAGGTGATGCGGTTGAGGTTTTGCTCAGCACTCTTGGAGCTGGAGAACAGCTGGGCCTGCCCGCCAATGCCCGCCAACCCATCCCCCTTAGGGCTGTGCAGCAGCACCAAGATCACCAGCAAGATGGCCGAAGCCGACCAGAGAAACTCGAAAAACGCTTCCATCGCAGCGGATCCCTGTAGGGCAAGTTGCTAAGGCCATTATCGCTTGGAACCGCATCTTAGCGCACCCTGTCTCGGCATCGCTCCCATTTCAAACTCAACTCGTTCAAACTCAACTCGGCAGGCCCAGACCCATCTACTTGCTTCTCAGGTGGAACGGGTGCTGCTCCTTCTGGGGGTGTTGCTTTGCCTCAAAAAACGACCCCAAACGGGGCCGCTCGGTCTTTTCCGAATCTCTATGGAGATCTCCAGTGGATCCCCACCTCACCTACAAGGGCAAACAGTATTCACCTCAGTAGCTTACGCCCCGGTAGGTCAGGGGCTGATGAGGGTGAGGCATCGCTTTCTTGCTGGTGTGATGCGCCCAGAAGGTTTGACCGCGATACTGAGCCTGCAACTCCTCATCGCTGAGCTGAGTATGCGCAGGAACGTAGTCAAAGGTGTTGCCACGGAAAGAGAGTTTCATATATCGCCTCCATCAACGAAGGGTTGAGTTTGTTGTCGTTGGGCCCTACGCCACGGAAAGAGTGGCGCGATTCAGTTGAGGCGCGTTCCTTCGGGAAGACCCCTACTTCCGTCTCTGCACAGCTCCAGGCCACTGGTGAGCCAACTGCAGAGATGAACGATTTATCCTATGTCTGTATCATAACTTACGGTTTTGCAGGTTTTTTGGGGGATTTATAGAAATTTAATCCGGCCATACCCGCAAAAGGGATCCCTTGCTGTCGGCTCTTCCGCGGCTTCTCGGGCCTGACTGGGCAATCACCTATGCACTTTTCGGAATAGATTGCCGCAACCGGTTCCGGGCCCAGGGCACCAATCCCGTATTCGGCCAGTCTCCGCAAAATTCTGATTTCTTCTATTTCACCGCCTGCGCAAGTGCCTGCAGCCCTGCTCGCAGACGTTCCTCGATGTCGGCCTCTAGCTGTAGTGTTCCGGCAGCGTCCAACTGAATTTGAGAACTCAGGATATAAACCCCTCTCAGGATGTGGGTTGCCCCCATCACCGCCAGCACAGGTTTCATCGCAAAGTCGATGGACAGCAGATGGGCCAGGGTTCCCCCGGTGGCAATGGGGAGAATCACTTTACCGGTAAAGGCGTCTTGATCCAGCAAATCCAGCAGTGCCTTCAACACACCTGGATAGGAGGCTTTGTAAACGGGAGCAGAGATGACGATCCCGGTAGCTTGGGCCACCTTTTGCTGAATTGCCTTGAGTTGAGGGCTATCGAACTTGGCCAGCGCCAGATCCTCTGGGGGCAAATCCCGCACCGAAACAAACTGAGTGGTCAATCCCAGATCGGACAGGATCCCGGCAGCGTGATGTAAAACGGCTTCTGAGCGAGAAGGAGTGCTGGGACTACCGGAGAGCAGGAGGATGCTGGACATAGGCCGCAGACAGAATACTGTCTCAGTTGTACCAGGGATCCCACGTGAAAGATGATTAACCCACTCTCGCCCTGCCCCAGCATGCACGATAGCTTTGTCTCTCGACGTCATTCCCTGCTGGTCAAATTGCGGGCAAAATATGCCCCCCCCCAACTCCCCACCTACTCAAGGGGTCGGGAACGTGATAGGTTAGATTCAGCAAGGGTTTCAGCTTGCTAAACTTGAGATTGATTTACGCGGGCGTAGTTCAGTGGTAGAACGCTAGCTTCCCAAGCTGGATGTCGTGAGTTCGAGTCTCATCGCCCGCTTTCCCCAACCAACTGGCAAAACCCGCTTTCCGCAAGCATTCCCGGGCTTGGCCTAGTCCGGGAAATCAATGAGCTCAAGGTAAAAAGGGGTAGTTCGGGGTCAGTAAGATCTCCTTGGCCAGTGCCCAGTTAGGCAATGAAGCATGCAACTTTACGAGTACGACTTCTATGCCTGGACGCAAAAGCAAGCCGCACTGCTGAAATCGGGGCAGTGGGATCAACTGGATATCGCCAACTTGGTGGAGGAAATCGAGGCTTTGGGCAGGCAAGAACGCCGGGAATTGCTGCACCGGCTGGGGATCCTGGTAGGGCATTTGCTGAGGTGGCAATTGCAACCCCACCTGCGAGGCAAAAGTTGGCGGGCAACGATTACCGAACAACGCCGCCAGATCCAGCGATTGCTCAGAGACAGTCCCAGCCTCAAGCCCGATCTTTCGGCAGCCCTGCAAGAGGCTCACCAGGACGGGATCCTGTTGGTGGTGAGAGAAACGCCATTGTCTGAAGCAGATCTGCCTGCCCAGTGTCCCTACACATTTGAGCAGGTGATGGATCCCGACTTTTATCCTGGCAAGGAAGATCCCCAGTGATCTGCTCAGCCCCCGGAACCAGAACCAGGGAGGGAGGGATCCCGACCCCGGTGGGTCTCCATCTGGCTGTCCACTACCCGTCGCAGCACTCCGTTGACGAAAGCGGCGGCCTCAGGATCCCCGTATTTTTTGGCCAATTCTACAGCTTCGTTGATGGCAACCTTCACGGGGCTGCTGGCCAGTATTTCCATCTCCACCACCGCCAGGCGCAGGATATCTCGTTCGATCCGACCAACCCGCTGCAATTGCCAACCCACCAAAGCCTTTTGCAAACGAGCATCAATCGCCTCCTTGTGGGTTCGCAGGGCAGTTAACAGTTGCAAAGCGTAGGCGCGCACTTCTTGGGATTGGGCAATGTACAACAGTTCCGGCATGGACAGGGCAACGCCCACCCGGTTGACTGCTCTTTGGGACAACTGGACAACCTCATCCAAGATGTGGCGGACGCTGTGCAGCCGCTGTTCCAGGTGTTCTAAGGCTTGGCCGGCGTTGCCGAGGGCCACTTGCACCTGCTGGATTAGCTCCAGCAATTCCCCCCGTAAGGCATTGGGGTCAGGAACGTCCGCCTCCTTCAGAGTGATTTCCAGGCGCTGCAGGTGTCGTTGGGCCTGCTGAAGGCGGAGGGTGACGGAGCGGGATCCACCCTCTTCCTTGGGATCCGAATCGGCCAACAATAGAGGATCGCTCTCGTGCAACAAACGGTCGCTGCGCTGGATTTCCGCCGCCGCTGTGGAGAGGGTTTCATGGGTCTCTTCACTCAGGGCGCGGATGGCTGCCAGCAGCAAGTCCTCCAGTTGTTTTTCGCTCAGTTTGGCCGCCGTGGCTGGCAGTTGATTGACCCCCAGCAGGGCCAGTTCGCGGGCAATACGCCGAGGTTGCATTGCAGAATATCCATAGCTTCTGAAAGACTGCCCCATTGCCGCAAGGCGGCGCGCAAGCGCTATCGGGCTTAGCCATGCTAGCAGGTTGCCAATCCATGAAGAACGAGAGACTCACCCGGTCAACCGGCCCTAAAACTGCGACTTAACACCCGAAACACCAAAGATGAACTCTGCTCTGTGCCAAAGCGAGATTGGCTGGATACCGAGAGGGTGAGCCGTCGTTTGCTGCGGGTGATGCCCACATACAGCAGCCGCAGCCGCTCCGCTGCCAAGTCCAAAAAGGCTTGCTTGGTGGCAGAGTCGGCCTGCAGCTCCCAGCCGCCTTTGGGGCTGAGCTGTCGCAACTGAGCCAGGGCCTCTGCCTGCATATCCACTTCATCCAAAAACTTCAGCCCCAGGGTTCGCTCCCCGTACTGGGTGGGAAACTCGTAGGCCGACACCTGGGGGATGAACACCTGATCCCATTCCAGCCCCTTGGCCCGATGCAGAGTCGTGACAGTGATGCTGCCCGGCTCGGGGTCGAAGGCGAAGATCTCCGAAGGCAAGTTGTTGAGGCGGTGATCCAGAATCACTTGAAATTCTTGGGCGATCTCCTGCCAATCGGTTTCGGGCAGGGATCCCAGCACCTGCTCCAGCTGATCGATTACATAGCGACCCACAAACAGCTCTTCCGGCTTGCGGTAGAGGCTTTGAACGATCACATTCAGCACCTCCGGCCAAGGGGAGCGCCCGGCCCGGAGCCAACCGGCAAGGGTGCGCAGCAGCCTGCCCAAGTTCTGCCAAGGCGGGCCATCGGGCAGAGCGGGAGCCTCACCAAAGTTGGGAAATAGCAGCCGCTCCGGCAGAGAGGCGCGGATCCAGCTCAACATCGGTCCCAGTTCAGCACGTGGGATCCCCGCCCAATCCGCCAAGCAATCCACAGCAGCAGCCAAGCGAGTGGGGGCAGTGGGCTGGGCAAACCAGTCGATGATTCCCTTGAGCTGCAACAACACCCGCCGCTGACTGGGACTGCCCCGCAACAGATCGATCACCCGCTCCGCTCCCATTTCCTGGAGATAGCTGAGGGCCTTGCCCCCCATTTCGTTGGTGGTGACCAGAATGGCCACCGTTTGGCCGGGAAAAGCTTGGGTGGCTGCAATGGCCTGCCGCGCTACCTGTTGCAGCTCCTCCTCCGGGGATCCGACGACCCGCAGAAAGTCCACACCACCCTCGCTGGCCGGGGGGTTTTGGCCACCGGAGGTGGCCAGTTGAATGGGCTGGGGGGCCAGAGCGGTGCGCAAAGCCGGGATGGGGTGCTGCTGATTCACCCACTCCACCAGGCGGTTGGCCAAAGCGATGATCTGGGGGGCGCTGCGGCTGGATTCATCCAAGAGCACCACCTGAGGACTGGCCTGGCAAAAGGCGCGAAACAGCCGCGGCTCGGCGCTGGTAAAGGTGCCCATGATGCTCTGGTTGGGATCCCCCACCCGCACCAGGTTGCCGGTGCGTTGGCTGAGCAGCCGCAGCAGCTCTTCCTGCAGGGGGGAACTGTCTTGGGCCTCATCCTCGAACAGGTAGTCGTACCAGTTCTGCACCTGCTCCCGCAGCTCCGGACTGCCCTCGATCAAATCCACTGCTTGCCAGCCCAGGTCGTCGTAGTCTAACTTGCCCAGGCGACGCAATTCCGCTTGATAACCGGCGTAGATGGGAGCAGCCCAGCCCAGATAGCCCTCGCTGGGGATCACTTCTGGCCCCAGGCGCAGATTCTTGGCCCTGCTGATGACCACCTGCACCATCTGCTGGAAACTGCGCCGGAACTGGGCTCGGTTTTGGGCGATCTTTTGCGGGTTGTTGTCGCCGGGGATCAGCGTCTCCCAGAGCTGAGTATGGCGGACGAGCCAAGCGCGGCACAGGCGGCTGAGCAACCGCTCCTGTTCGTATCCCTCCAAAATAGACAGCTCCTCCCAACGGCTGGGGGCCTCCCGCAACACCCGCAACGACAAAGAATGCAGGGTAAAGGCCTGGGTAAAGCGATCCGGATACCCCGCCCGTTGCAAACGTTGATTGATGCGGCTGATCAAGTTGCCCCGCGCCGAACGCATGTAGGTGAACACCCCGATGCGCTCCGGTGGGATCCCCCGATTGAGAATTAAATCGGCGATCAACAGCTCCAGAATAAAGGTCTTGCCGCTCCCCGGAACGGCGGCGATCCCCAGCGGCCCCGATTGGTAGGCCAACGCCTGTTGCTGCGCCGGACGCAGGGTGACCTCAGGAAAGGGAGAAGAAGCCAGACCCAGCATGGGATCCCTGCCTAGCTGAGGATGAAGGTCTCGATGGCTGCCGCCACCCCGTCTTCTGCCACAGGAGGGGCAATCCAATCGGCATGGGGCAAGAGAGCTGGCGAGGCATTTCCCATCGCCACCCCGATCCCCGCATACCGCAGCATCTCAATGTCGTTGTCGCCATCGCCAATGGCCATCACCTGCTCCGCCGACAACCCCAGCATTTCCTCGGCCAAAAAACGAACGGCATTGCCCTTGTTCACCGCCGGATGGGTAGCCTCCAGAAAAATTGGCTCCGAACGGGTGAGATAGAGCTGCTCAGGGGAATACCGCCGCCGCAGGGATCCCTGCAATTCCTGCAGGAACTCGGTATCCTCAGAAACAGCCAGGATCTTGGTGGGGCTTCGTCCGTATTGGGCGGAAGAGAACATCTGGAACGGCACCTGAGAGCGCTCAGCATAGGCCTGACTGAGAGGGCTCAGCTCCCGTAAGTAGAGCTGGTCATCGATGTAGAGGTGAACCCCCACCGGCTGATCCTGCAACGCTTGCAACAACTCCTCGGCCAGCGGCCAGTCCAGGCTCCAGTGCTTTAGGGTCTTTTGGCTATCGGGATCCCGAATTAAAGCCCCCTGGTAGCTGCATAGGGGCATATCGGCCCCAATCGCGTAGTGGAACCGCTCGGCAGAACGATGCATGCGACCCGTAGCGATGGCTACTCGCACCCCTGCTGCTTTGGCCTTCTGAATGGCCTCCCGAACCGGCTCTGAAACCTGGTTGGAAGGCCCGGCAATCGTGCCATCGATATCCACCACCAACAGCCGAATCTGGGCACGGGGTGGAGAAGATGCCCGCTCTCTTTCCTCGGCTTGGACGTTAGCCTGAGTTTGCATTGCTGTTGTTTGCCCTCCTCCTGGCAACCTTCCAGACCGTAGCATGGCTCTGCCTCGATTGGTTGACGGTCATTGGCCGGCTCAGTACACAAATCAGTACACAAAGAATCAACACAGAAGAATTGAACAAGTGAGATGGCCGGGTGGGGGATCGGTTTCCGCCCCTATTCCCGCCAACGAGAAAGCGTAGAATTAAGTAAAGACTAGCCCCGTGATGGACGAAAACATTGTGATCATGCTGAAACGAATCGGTCGCGTCTGCCGGCCTCTGCTGGCTATTGCCCTGGCCTTGACCTTGGCCCTGGCTCCCATAGGCGCTGTTTGGGCACGCAGTGGCGGTCGCATTGGCGGCGGATCTTTCCGGTCTCCGACGTTCTCTGCCCCCCGCTCGATTGGCCCGCACTACTCAGCTCCTGTCTACCCCAGCTATGGAGGCGGCTTTGGTTTTCCGCTGCTGGTGCCCTTTTTCTGGGGAGGGGGGGGTGGCGGCCTGCTGACGCTGCTGCTCTTGGTTGGGGCAGGTAGCTTTTTGGTGCAGACGCTGCGCTCGGGGATCAGATCCGAAGAAGGGGACGATAGCATTGGGGTTCGCGATCCCCAGGTAACTGTTGCGCAGGTAAAAGTGGGACTGCTGGCCAGCGCCCGGCAACTGCAAAAAGACATGAACGCCCTGGCTCTGGAGGCGGATACTCAGTCGCCGGAAGGGCTGAGCCAACTGTTGCAAGAGGTCACTCTTGGCTTGATGCGCTACAGCGACTACTGGGCCTATGGCCATGCCCAAGCCGACAGGCTGCCCTTGTCTCGCGCCGAATCCCTGTTCTACCAAGCCTCCTTGCAAGAGCGCAGCAAGTTCAGCATCGAAAGCCTCAGCAACCGCAACAACCAGATCCAACAAGTCTCCCAAGCGGCGCTGCAGCGATCTGCTGCTGGGATCCCAGATATCGGCGAGTACCTGCTGGTAACTCTACTGGTTGCGTATCGTGGTAACTTGGGTACACTACCTGTAGTTAACTCCATGGCGGATCTGCGGCAGTGCCTGTTGCAGCTGGCTTCGATTCCGGCAGATCGGATTGTGGCCATCGAAGTGCTGTGGACGCCGCAGTTGGAGGGAGACACCCTGTCGGCAGAGGCGCTGTTGACCGAGTACCCGGAAATGCGGCTCCTTTGAGAGCCTTTGGGCGATAGACGGCAACTGTTGGCTGAGTGTCTCAACTCCTCGGGATCCCCGCCGCTCAGGCTAGGGAGGTTGTATGTCCGGGTTAGATGCTTCAGCGGGCAGAGGCCGTCGTTCCCCTTGGGCATGGTCTGGCCAAGTCAAGCAGGCAGATTCTCTGTTGGATGAGCTGTTCGAGGATTTGGAGAACAGCTTGGAAGAGGGGCTGTCAGAAGCCGGCGAATATCCTTACCTCGGCACACGGCCCCCACTGCCTTCCCGGCGCTTCTCTGCTGCCGGAGGATTACTGCTGGGTATGGCTTTGGCCGCTACCTTGGTGGCAGGGCTGGCTTTCTGGATGACCCTGCGCCCGCGGGCGGTGGTTTTTTCGCAGGCCACTCGGGATCCCTTGGCTGAGGCACCCAATTCTTCCCATTCCGATGCTCACCAGGAGCCCTTGCTTCCCACTGCTGCTGATGTGGATGAAAACCCCAAAGCTCCACCTGAGGATTCTGCAAAGGCTGTCTTGGTCGAACCGGCAAAACCGCCGACTGTTGCCGCTCCTCTTGCTTCAAGAGGGGCTGGTCTTCCCTCTCCCCCCAGGGTACCTGCGCCTCCGGTGCCAGCGCGGATCCCACCCCAGCCTCTGCCGCAGATGAAGCTGGTGGGATTGATCCACGATCCAGGTGCCCCCAAGGCTCTGATTTTGATCGACAACGTAGTACGTCAGGTGGCTGTTGGCCATGCGGTGAAAGCAGAGTGGCGGGTTACCTCCATCAGCCCCTACGGTGTGAGGGTGAGCAATGGCGCTCAAAGCGTCACCTTGCAGTTGGGACTGTCGCAGCGGATCTGAATCACCTGGATAGGGATCCCTGCTGGGTTGAGCAGCGCCTGGAGGGTGGGAGATTGGATTGAAGGAGAAGGGGCAGATGAAATTCGCCAAGCCGGGGCGAATAAACCGCTGCAGAGTGAGAGCGGGCTTGGTTTTGGCGTACCTCTGTCTTGGCCTGTCCGCTTGTCGCAGCACACCCCCCTTGTCAGAATCCCCCTCTGGGATCCCGGCGGCCTATGCTAGCCGCCCGCAACTGCAAGGGAAGGCAGTGGTGGAGATGGAGGTGCAAACTGCTGAGGGGGTAGGCAAGGTGATCTTGGCGATCCACGGGGAAGCGGCACCCCTGACCGGCGGCCAGTTCGTGGATTTGGTTCAGCGGGGCTTTTACAATGGCCTCACCTTCCATCGGGTGGAAAAGGATCCGCAGCCTTTTGTGGTGCAGGGTGGGGATCCCCGTGGTGACGGTACAGGGGGTGCAACAGAGCCGGGGAGCAACCGCCTGCGCACCATCCCCCTGGAAATTCAGCTGCGTGGGGAACCCTACCCCCGCTACAACACCTTGATCCAGGATCCCGCTGCTCTGAGTAAGTTGCTCTTGCCCCATCGTTTGGGGGCGGTGGCCATGGCCCGTTCTAGCCCACTTGACTCAGCCTCTTCCCAGTTTTACATCACCCTCGCTGCTCTGCCGATTTTGGACGGGCGCTATGCCGTGTTCGGCTACGTCACCGAGGGGATGGAGTGGGTGGAGCGCATCCAGGTGGGAGATGTGATCCGCTCGGCGCGGGTGTTGGAAGGAGCGCACTTGCTTAGGGTGCCGGGATCCCAACCGGAAAGAGCAGATCAGATGGAGGATCCCGGCAGTTTATGATGGGCAGCAACTCTGCTGCTGGTTTGGTTGTTGTGGCTCTGGCTTTTGCCTTGAGGAAGGGCAAGTTTTGCCCTCGTCCCCTCCGCCAACACCTGGGCACCCTTTCATGCAAGAAGACGCTTTTTCCCCCCTTGAGCCCCTAGACGAGCTGCCACCTCACTCACCGCCGGAGGTGGATGTGGAGCTGATGCTGCAGCAGTTGCAGGATCCGGATCCCTATTTGCGGATGCAGGCGGCCCGCGCCTTCTGTGAGATCGAAGAACCCCGCGCCGTTAAACCCCTGCTGGCCCTAGTCCGGGATCCCTGCCCGTTGGTGCGGGTGGGAGCGGCCTATGCTCTAGGTCGGAATCCGGATCCCGCTGAGGTGGAGGTGCTGATCGAGGGCTTGCGCTGGGATTGGAACGGCTATGTGCGCAAAGGCTTGGTGTGGGCGTTGGGCAATGCCAAGGATCCGCGGGCGTACCCGGTGTTGCTGGAAGTGTTGGCCGGGGATATCGCGGCAGTGCGATTGTGGGCTGCCAGTGCCCTCGGACAATTGGCTCAGGCGCAGGCGTTGCCCGGCCCGGCATTGGATGAGGTGGTCGCAGCTCTCTGCCGGGGTTTGGCTCAAGATCCAATCGCGGCGGTACGCGGCAACTGTGCCTGGAGCTTGGGGATCCTGGGGCAACAGGTGAAACTGGCTCTCGAGGATCCCATTGTTTACACGATGCTAACAAGGCAATTGCTGACCAGCGCCAGTCGCGATCCCGATTGGGGGGTGCGGGATGACGCGCGGCTTGCCCTACAAAAGTTGGCGGATCCCGATTTGCTGGAGCATGACTCTAGTCAATAATAAGCTCAACTATACTGAAAATAATGTATAATATGCTCAGTACGGATTACTACCAGTTGATCTTTCTGTTTACTTTCGAGTCTGCCAACATGGTAGCCAAAGCAAAGCAGAAA
>NZ_JANSIF010000070.1:0-13968 GCF_047461935.1 Synechococcus sp. R55.4
CTGGTAGAGCAGAGCAGGCTCAGGGCTACTGAAAGCCCGCTCCGTACCGCTTAGCGGTCGGAGCCGGGTAGTTTACAGTAACTGCAATCACCATCCCTCGCCATCTTCAGGCCAAACTCTCGCAGAGCGGGCAAGAAATTTTTGTTTTCGTGATGGGATCGGCTCAACTTCAGCAAGGCAAATCTCTGGATATCATGCAAGTTTCTCCAGAAATCGAGGGCAAGCCGGATCCCCAGGTCTTTAGCTTTTTGTTGGACAGCCATTGGGATCTGGTTGGGATTTTGCCATTCAGGCTGGGGGTCAATGGGAATCTCTTGCGCCTCTTCGTGGCAGATGGAGCGAACCAAATGGCGCAGATGGTTGCGGAGTTCTTCTAGATCCTGTGGAGATTCAGAGGGCCAATCAACACACTTCCGCCGCTCTTCTAAGGAAAACTTGGCCCATTGATGGAGCTTGAGCTTGATCCCGCACAAATCCAGCTTTAGGCGCAAGGTCATGGGGATGCATCGCAGAGAGTCGGCAAAATCTTGCTCAAACTGAAACAGAGTCATGGGAACCTCGATTAGGAACCAAATCTAGAGTTGAGGGGATTGCTTGAGCGGTGGGTCGGCTTTCTCAAGAGCAACGGCACAGGCTTTTAATTCCGGCTGGCCGGAATCGGGACAACTGATGTCATGGGTAAGGGCATTACACTCGGCTTGTTCTGCCCAGAGGGATCCCCAGTGCATGGGCACAAACACTGTTCCAGGGGCGATGTTGGCAGTTATCTTGGCCGGGAAATAGGCCCGTCCGCGGGCAGAACGCACTTGAACCCAATCTCCATCTTGGAGGCCCAGTTTTTCCGCATCGCGAGGATGGATCTCCATAAAGGGTTGGGGGTGCATTTGCTTGATTTTTTCAATCCTGCCGGTGCGGGTTTGGGTGTGCCAATGGCCGTAAAGCCTGCCCGTAGTTAACACGTAAGGGAACTGAGGGTTGGGTGGCTCCGCCAAGCCACGGGAAGGGTGGGGGATAAAGCGGGCGCGGCCATTGGGGGTCGGGAAACGCCAATCTGTGTAGAGGCGAGTGGACTTAGGGGCCGAGGTTCTTTCTTTGGGATAAGGCCATTGCTGAGGGCCTTGTTCTGCCAAAAGGGCATGGCTGAGGCCGGAGTGATCGCAGAGGCGATTTGCGGTAAGGGCGGCAAATTCTGCATAAACCTCTGCCGCGGTTTGGAAGGAAAATTGTGCTGCAAAGCCCAACCTGCGCCCCACTTCAGCAAAGATCTCCCAATCGGGTCGGGCCTCGCTAGGGGGATCTCGAAAGGCTTGACAAAGGGTAACCCTGCGCTCGGAGTTGGTCATCACCCCGGTTTTCTCGCTCCACTGGCAGGCGGGCAAAAGCAAATGGGCATATTCTGCCGTTTCTGTAGGGTAATAAGCCTCTTGGTAAACGGTAAAGGGAGACTTTTTCAGGGCTTTTTTGACCCGTTCCAGATCCGGAAAGCTCACCAAAGGATTAGTGGCCACAATCCAGAAGAACTGCAGGGATCCCGTCTCCAGAGCGGCAATCATCTCGGTGGCCCTCAGTCCTGGGTGGGGGGAGATGGAGCCGCCGGGCAAACCCCAAGCCTGCTCCACCTCTGCCCGATGCTGGGGATGGCTCACCAGCCGATATCCCGGCAGCAGATGAGATAACCCCCCCGCCTCTCGACCACCCATGGCATTGGGCTGGCCGGTCAAGGAAAAGGGGCCGGTCCCCGGTCGGCCAATTTGCCCGGTCAGGAGATGCAGGTTGATTAAGCTGGTGATCTTGGCGGTGCCCTCACTGGACTGGTTTAGGCCCATCGACCAAAGGGAGAGAACCCTTTGGGATCCCTGCCAGAGCTTGGCCGCTTCAATCAAGTCCTCAGTTGCAATTCCACAGCGCTGGGCCACAATCTGCGGTTCATAATCGGCCAGCAAAGCTGCATATTCGGCAAAACCTTGGGTGCAGCCCTCGATAAAATCGGTAGCCATTGATCCCCACTTCAACAGCAAATGGGCAATCCCATTGAAAAGATCGATATCCGTACCGGGGCGAATTTTTAAGTGGAGATCGGCAGCTTCTGCTGTCTGAGTGCGCCGGGGATCCACGACCACCATTTTGAGGGGGGATCCGGGCTTGTGCCGCTTCTTCAAGCGATTAAAAAGAATGGGGTGGCACTCGGCGGTGTTGGTGCCCACCAGAAAAGCCAGATTGCAGAGATCGAGATCCTCATAGCAGCAGGGGGGGCCATCGGATCCCAGGGATTGGGTGTAGGCCGAGACGGCTGAGGACATGCACAGGCGCGAGTTGGTGTCAAAATTATTGGTGCCCAGGCAGCCCTTAATGAGCTTTTGAGCAACGTAATAGTCTTCAGTGAGCAACTGCCCCGATCCATACATGGCTATGGAGTGAGGGTTGTCTTTGAGGCAGCGCAGCCGAGAAACCATCTCCTCAAAAGCCTGATCCCAAGAAATGCGACGAAAGGGCTGATCCAAGCTCTCCCGAAACAGGGGAGAGAGCAGCCGATCCCGACCAACTGCCTCCAGAACCGTAGCCCCCTTTACACAGACCATCCCCAAGCTGGAAGGATGCTCCCGGTCGCCTCTCATTTTCCAGTCACCTGAGGCTGTCGAAACCGCCTCCAATCCACATCCCACACCGCAATAGGGACATAGGGTTTTGATGACAGCTTTTTCCGACTCCATCGCGGTCACCATGAGTTGGGATCCCTGTCAGGATGGATAAGTGTCTTGCATTTTGGATCCCGATAGGCCATCAGGTTAAGGATCTCTTAGCCGAGGAGATCGGCCACTTGGATCTCAAATCCGGGCAATACAACCTGGCTTTTGGCAGTCTCTTGTTCGGTTAGCCAAAGGTGGCGATCCTGAGTCTGGATAAAAATAAATTTGCTTTTGGGAAAAACCAGCCAGACTTCCAGCGCACCGGAGCTGAGATACTCCTGGGCTTTCAAGAAAATGTCCTCTCCAGAGTCGGTTGGGGAGAGGATCTCTCCAGTGAGGGGATAGCTCTGCGGCAAAGTGGCAATATCCTCTCCAAATTGCTGGATTAAATCTGGAGACAGGTAGGCAACATCAGGTCTTCTGACTTTGCCTGTCGTTTGGCCGGGAGCCTTCACCAAAACCATACCCCCCAATGGCTGACATTCAACATAACCGAGCCAACGGAAGAGAAGTCGGGTTTGGATCTTTGCATGCCCTAAGGTTTGCCCCACTTTCTCCACAATGTAGCCATCTACCCATTTGGTTTGGGCAACTGGATTGGCCAGATAGTCGGCAAGGGTTTTGGGCAGGGTAGAGACCCGCTTCTCCATTGGGAGATCGGTTGGAGCTACCTGAACCGGAGCAGCGGCCATCAACTTCCCTCCCCAAGCGTTTTGATTCCTAGCTTAATCCTCCCTATGGGCAAAGCGACGATAGAGGAAGTCAAGGGCGCGGTTGCGCAATTCGTAGAACTCGGGCATTTCCATAATGCGGGAGCGGATGCGCGGTCGCTCGAAGGGAATGGTCAAGATCTCGCCGATATGGGCAGCGGGGCCGTTGGTCATCATTACCACCCGGTCTGACAAGTAAAGAGCTTCGTCGATGTCATGAGTAATCATCAAAACCGTGCAGCGGTGATCCCGCCAAATGGCCAGCAGCTCGTCTTGCAGCTCTTCTTTGGTAATGGCATCCAAGGCCCCAAAAGGCTCATCCAACAGCAAAACTTCTGGACGAACGGCAAGAGCGCGGGCAATGGCAACCCTTTGCTTCATGCCTCCAGAAAGCTGCTTGGGCCGCTTGTGGGCTGCCTCTGCTAAACCTACCAATTCTAGGTGTTCTTCAACGATTTCCCTTTTCTCCCGCCGGGATTTGTTTGGGTAAACCTGATCCACCACCAGATAAACATTTTCAAAAGCCGTCAGCCAGGGCAAAAGGGAATAATGTTGAAACACCATCATCCGATCTGGCCCTGGGGAGGTGATGGGCTGGCCCTTGAGGGTAATGGATCCCGAAGTGGGAGTCGAAAAACCCGCCACCATGTTGATCAAGGTGGATTTGCCACAACCCGAGTGGCCGATAATGCAAACAAACTCACCGGCGGCCACTTCCAGATTGATATTTTCCAGCGCAACGAAGGGCCCTGCTGAGGTGAAGTAGGTCTTGCCCACATTCTGAAGACAAAGAAGGGGCAGTCCTGCAACCGGAGAAGCAGAAGATAGCGGTGAGGAGAACGTGCGGGAGCTGGTCATCATGGTGTTTTCCAATCGAGAGTTTAAGGTAACAAAAGCTAAACTTCGCTGAGCCGGTACTCCTGCAGTTTCAGGTTCTGCCGTATGGCTACAGACTCTAGGTAGGCAACGGGATCCTCTCCGTCGAAGCGGGATCCATCGGCAAAGAGCAAAGCTCCGCGGTCATGGGCCCGATCCGGCAGGCCCAGTTCTCTAGCGGCTAGGGCGTAGGTCTCACTGTCCAGAACTTGGTCGAGAACCGAAATCCAGTTGCGGGGAAAAGCGCAGAGTCCCCAGCGAGCCATTTGCGTCAAGATCCAGAGGTGTTCCAACCTTTCGGGACAGGTGTTGCGCCCGTTGGCAAACTGGTGAAAACCGGTGAGGGCTTGGGATTCATCGGCCATTCCCCGCTGCAGAATACCCGTCCACCCCGGCTGCAAATCCGCCTTGGCCGCTCCCACATGCTGGGGCTGGGCCAGCCACTCCAGGATCTCAGGGCGGTGCTGCGGCTGATCGCAGTATTGGCAAGCTTCCAGTAGTGCCTTGACCAGAGCTACATGGGTGCGGGGGTAGTTTTGCGCCCAATCCTGGCGCACTGTCAGCACTTTTTCAATGTGGCTGGGCAAGATTTCGGGAGTGGTGGTGACGATAAATCCCAACTGTTCCCGCACAGCGCGGGAGTTCCAGGGCTCGCCGACGCAGTAGCCGTCGATGTTGTCGGCCTTGAGATGGGCCACCATCTGCGGGGGTGGGATCACCGTCAACGTAACGTCCCGATCCGGATCCACCCCCCCACCGGCCAGCCAGTGCCGCAACAGGAAGTTTTGCATGGAAGCCGGATGAACCACTCCCAGGGTGTGGACTGTGTCGGGGGTGTGGTTGAGGTATTGGCGAAAATCCGCCAGGCTTTGAACGCCTCGCTCCAAAAGTCTGCGCCCAAAGGTAATGGCGTTGCCGCCGCGGGAGAGGGTTAGCGCGGTAATCAAAGGCACCGGAACTCCCCCTACTCCCAAGGTGGAAGCCAACGGGATCCCGGCCACCACCATAGCCGCGTCCAGCCGACCGGAGCGGATCCCTTCCCAGATGGTCTTCCAGCCTGGCTCTCGCACCAGGGTGACCTGCTCCAGGCCATGCTTTTGAAACAGGCCTTTTTCCTGCGCCACCACCAGCGGGGCGCAGTCGTTGAGGGGCACAAAGCCAACCTCCAAATTGACCTTCTCCAGGCCGTGTTTGGCAATGGCCACGCGAACAGGCGTTTTTTGGCGAGCCCGCTTTTGCTGGTTGAGAAAGTAGATCATCTCTCCCCGCAGGCTGTAGTAATCGGGGTGACGCACCACTTCCAAACGATGGCGGGGTCGAGGAAAAGGGATCCGCAAAATCTGGCCAATGCGGGCCTCCGGGCCATTGGTCATCATTACCACCCGATCCGAAAGCAGCAGCGCCTCATCCACATCGTGGGTAACCATGACACAGGTGAGCTGCTCCGCCTGGGCAATCTCCATCAGTTGCTCCTGCAGGTTGCCGCGCGTCAAGGCATCCAGAGCGCCAAAGGGCTCATCCAACAGCAGCACCCGCGGACGGATGGCCAAAGCCCGGGCAATGGCTACCCGCTGTTTCATCCCTCCTGACAGATGGGCCGGTCGCTTGTCGGCTGCCCCCTGCAACCCCACACGGCGAATGTGTTCTGCTACAATCCGGTCCCGCTCCGCTTTGGGAAGGGATCCCAGCACCTCGTCCACGGCCAGGGCAATGTTCTCCCGCACGGTCAGCCAGGGCAGCAGGGAATAGTTCTGAAACACCACCATGCGATCTGGGCCGGGATCTGTAACTTGTCGGCCCTCCAGGAGAATGCCCCCTCGGGAAGGCTTTTCCAGGCCAGCAATGATGTTGAGCAGGGTCGATTTGCCACAGCCAGAGTGGCCAATTAGCGAGACAAATTCCCCTTTTTGGATCTCCAGGTGGATGTCTTTCAGGACAGGATAGACCTCTCCGTTGTCGAGGAGAAATTCCTTGTCGACATGATCCACTTCAATGTAAGGCTGGGTCTTCATGATTCCCCTGAGATGATTTCTGAGAGCATGGAGAAATTGTCAGCAACCAATCTAAAACTCGGCCAATCTCATTTAGCGATCCTCAGCCACCACCAGCGAGCCAATCCAAGCCGTGATGCGATCCAGCAGAAGACCCACCATCCCGACATAGATCAAAGCCAGAATGATTTCGCTGATGCGGGAGCTATTCCAGGCATCCCAGATGAAAAATCCAATGCCCACACCGCCAATCAACATTTCCGCTGCCACAATGGCCAGCCAAGACAAGCCCACCCCAATGCGCAAGCCGGTAAAAATATAGGGCACAGTTGCCGGGAAAACGATTTTGAAAAAGTACTTCCAGCCGGACATGCGCACAATTCTGGCCACGTTGCGGTAGTCCTGTGGGATCTGCTGTACGCCGACAACGGTGTTGATCAAAATGGGCCAGAGGGCCGTAATGAAGATTACAAAAATGGCGGAAGGGTTGGCATCTCGAAAGGCAGCCAAAGAAATCGGCAGCCAGGCCAAAGGCGGCACCGTGCGCAGCACCTGAAAAATGGGATCCAAAGCCTCGTACAGCCAGCGATTGACCCCGATGATCATGCCGCCCACAACCCCCACCAAGCCGGCCAGGGCAAACCCAATGAACACCCGCCGCAAGCTGGCCCAAATTTGCCAGAACAGCCCTTTGGCATTGCCGCCATAGTCAAAAAAGGGATCTTTAATAAGGGGATCCCAGGTGTCCTGCCAAACCTGGAGAGGGGTGGGCAAGTTGGCTCCGGGGCGGCTATAGGCAATTTGCCAGAGAACGAGCACTATTAAAATGGCCGTGGTGGGCAAAAGAACGCGGCGCAGCACTTGGTGGATTTGGACTCGCTGCCTCCAAGCAGAAGAAGATGCAGAGCTGGCCGGGGAGTGGAGCCCGGCATTGGACTGAAGAACAAAGCCTGGGCTGGTTTTCAGCAGCCAGTGGCCTAGGCCAACCAGTAGGGGAAGCAGGATCCGAAAGAGGTGGTAGCCCAACTGTAGGGCAGAGTGGAAAATCCTCATGGCTTGCTGGGAGTAAGGTTGAAGTCAACTTAAGAGGATCCCAAGAGAGAAGGGGTTTCAGTTGAACACTCTTTGTGGGGATTCGGGGATCCCTTCTCTCCTGGGCAGAGGGCTTGCAAGGGTTTTTGCAACTTGCTCTGGAAGAATTGAGAAGATCAGGCTAGGCCAGCTTCTTAATCGCCAATTTCTCCAGGTAGGCGGCAGGATTTTCGGGATCGAACTGCACCCCGTCGAAGAAGGTTTCCACTCCTCGGGAAGGGCTGGGGGGAATGGCCGCCTCCTGGCCAATGGCTTTGGCAGCTTCTCGCCAGAGTTCTTCCCGATTCACCCGCTCCACCAAGGCTTTGGTATCGGTGTCGGCAGGTAGGTAACCCCAGCGAATGTTTTCGGTCAAAAACCAGAGATCGTGGCTCTTGAAGGGGTAGGAAGCGTAGTTCTGCCAGAACTTCATCAGGTGGGGGCTGTTTTCAACGACCTTGCCGGTGCCGTAGTCAAAAGTGCCCCGAGAACGGCCCAAGATATCGGGCACAGGCACCCCCAGCCAGCGGCGGTCGCCGATGATGCGACACATCTCCTCTTTGTTTTCCATCTGGTCGCACCAGATCTGGGCTTCTAGCACCGCTTTCAACAGGGCAAGGGTGGCTTTCGGGTGCGCATCCACCCAGTCGGCCCGCAGGGCAAAGGCCTTTTCCGGGTGGCCGTTCCACAGCTCGCCGGTGGTGAGGGCACTATACCCCTCTTTTTGGTTCACCAGCTGGGCATTCCAAGGCTCGCCCACACAGAGGGCTTCCATGGTTCTGGATTTCATATTGGCCACCATCTGCGGCGGCGGCACCACAATGACGGAGACGTCGCTAGTGGGATCGATCCCGCCTGCGGCCAGCCAGTAGCGCATCCATAGGTCGTGGGTGCCACCAGGGAAGGTCATCGCGCATTTGGGATCTTTGCCGGCAGCTCGAAGCTCGGCAAACTTGGCCTTGAGGGGGGAACTATCCAGGCCGATTTGCAAATCCCGATATTGGTTGGAAATGCTGATGCCCTGACCGTCCAGATTGAGACGGGCCAAAATGTACATAGGCACCGGCTTGCCATCGGTAACTTTGCCGGTGGTGATGAGGTAGGGCATGGGGGTGAGGATGTGTGCCCCATCGATGCCGCCGGCGGCGGATCCCAGCACCAAGTTGTCGCGGGTGGTGCCCCAAGAGGCCTGCTTGACCACCTCTACGTCCTTCATGCCGTACTTGTCAAAGAACCCCTTTTCTTTGGCGATGATCAGGGGGGCCGCGTCGGTTAGAGCGATGAACCCCAGCTTGGCGCTGGTGGTTTCGGGAGTATCGGCCTGCGCCACCCAGTAGCCTTTGCCCAAGGATTGCGATTGGGCGCGCGGGATCCCAGCCGTGGCCGCCCCAGCCGTGAGAGCAGCCACCCCGGCCAAAAATTGCCGACGGGAGACGGGAGAGGAAGTGCTGAACAGCTTAGACATCGAAACCTCCAAGATTTACAACGACGAAGAAAGAAAAACTTTCAGGACGGCAACAGAACCGCTAGCGGGTTACCAAAACAGAAGCCTGGGCGGCGGACGGATGCTGACGCGGCCTGGCCCCAAAGTGCTCCCTGAGCAACTCCACCAAGACCGGCTTGAGGTCTTCGCAAGGGATCCCTTTGCGCACGCATTCGCCCAGCTTGGCGTCTTTGCCCACCTCTCCCCCCATGTAGATGTCCACGGCCTCCACCACCCTGCCGTCCTTGCGAGCAGTGGTGCCCATAAGGCCGATATCGGCTACTTGGGGTTGGCCGCAGGAGTTGGGGCAGCCCGTCCAGTGGATGCGCACCGTTTGGGGGATCTCCAGCTCCGCCTCCAGCTCCTCCATCAAGGCCACAGCCCGGTTTTTGGTCTCGATAAGGGCAAAGTTGCAGAACTGGTTGCCCGTACAGGACACCAACCCCCGCTGCAAGGGCCCTGGGTTGGGGGAGAACTTCTTCAAGAGCGGCTCTTTGAGGAGCGGGGCCACTCGGGAGTCGGGCACATTGGGGATGAGCACGTTCTGCTCCACCGTCAGCCGCAGCTCTCCGGAGCCGTACACCTCCGCCAAGCGGGCCAGCTCCATCATCTCCAGGGCGTTGAGCCGCCCCACCGGCACATGCAGGCCGACAAAGTTGAGGCCCGGCTGCTTCTGGGCATGCACCCCCAGCAGATCCCGCTTGTGCCAGACCACCTCATCTTTTTCCGCTGCCCTGGGCAGAGGGTGGCCTATCTGGCGCTCCACAGCCGCCCGGAACTTCTCTAGGCCCCACTCGTCAATGAGCCACATCAGCCGTGCCTTTTGTCGGTTGGCCCGCAGGCCGTGATCCCGGTAGACCAGCAGCACCGCCTCGCACAGGGGAACTACATCCCGGGGATCCACCCAGACATCCAGGCCAATTGCCTCGGCGCAGCGGCGAGCCGAGAAAAAGCCGCCCACCAGGACGTTGAAGCCCAGCTTGCCCTCTTTGAAGGCAGGTACAAAGGCCAGGTCGTTGATCTCCGCATGCACGGAGTTGTCGCGACAACCGCAGATGGCGATGTTGAACTTGCGCGGCAGGTTGCTGAAGGAAGGGTTGCCCTCGCCGTTGTTGGTGATCATGTCCTGCACCTTGCGAGTGAGGCCGCGCACGTCGATCAGCTCGTCCGGGTCAATACCGGCCAGAGGGGATCCCGTGATGTTGCGCACGTTATCCATGCCCGACTGGATGCTGGTCAGGCCCACCTCCTTGAGTTGCCGCAGAACCTGAGGCATGTCCTCAATGGGAATGCCCCGCAGTTGCAGGTTTTGCCGAGTGGTGATGTCGGCTACGCCCTGTTCTCCATAGGGGTGGATGATTGCGCCCAACATCCGCATTTGGCCGCTGGTTAGGATCCCATTGGGCAGGCGCAGCCGCAGCATGAACTGACCTGGGGTGCGCTTGCGAAAGAAGATCCCCAGCCACTTGAGGCGGTGATCCCGGTCGTCTTCAGGAATGTTCTCCCAACCCATCCGGGCAAACGCCTCCAGCTCGGCCTTGACCGCCAGCCCATCCTTTTCGCTTTTGAGGCGTTCAAATTGGTTCGCCATGATCGCTGCCGTGGGGTGAACACTGGCTACCCTAGCGATGACGAACCGTTAACTTTGGTATTGGCAGTTACACTTTGTAACAGGTTATGTAGTTTTGTCATTCTCGAATTGCGCTTTATGCATAAAGTCAGGCTTCCAGGAGCAGCAGACCCCTCTTTCCCCTTTGGGAAAGGGGCTGGGGGTGAGGAAAAGCTAGTTGAGACGGTTGAAAGAGTTGAAAGGCTGATACATTTACGCTGAACACTGCTGAGCATTACTGCTCAACGGTGAAGCGATAGCATTCTGTCCGTTTCCGTTCGCGTCAGCGGGACGGAGTCCGAACAGAAAGGCGGTATCCCGCAAAGCTCTGAGCATGACGCCCAGAGCGCCTTGCCAATCTCGTGGTAGCCTATGGTTGCACTTTGGGCATCTAAACACCTTTGCGCCACCCAACTTGGTGTGGATGTGCCCGCACTTGGTACAGGTTTTGCTGGTGTACGCCTCCGATACTTCCACGACAACCACGTTTTTCTTCTTGGCTTGAAACTTCAGGAACTGCTTGAACCGATAGTGCGCCCAGGTGAGCATCGCCCTTGCTGTCTTGCTACCAAACTTCCTCCCCGCCTTGGCAACCATCTTGGCTGACTCGAAAGTGGGGAGGAATATCAATCGGTAGTTATCCGTTAGGAACGCCGCTACCTTGCGATGGCACTCGTCCACCAAGTCCCTGATGCGTTCCCGCAGACGAAACGCCGCTTGCCGCATTCGCCTACGCTTGAGTCTCGGTGCTTTACTCAGCCTGGACTGCAGATCGTCTAGGTGGTAGCACAGCCGAGTGATTCTGCCGAAGTCTCCCCTGGCAATATCTACAAAACCTGCCCCATCAAACCCTGTAAAGAAACTTCTTACCCCAGGGTCAAGCGCAACAACCCCCTTTGCTAACGAACACTGCTCGTTCACGGGCTCAGGGAAGATGGCATACCATCTGTCTTTCACCCGCGTTAGCTCGGTTCCGCGTGCCCATTCTCTGGGCATCTCCTCGGATGCACGGAACGCCAAACCTCGGGTGAGTTTCGGATGCCACGTTCCATTGCGAAAGTTGCCGGCGTTGAACTGCAGCGTATGCGACCTGTCCCGCACACTGCGAAACCTCGCGTCTTTGCTTCGGTGAAACGCCAGCCACGCCTCGACGACCGCGTTCTGCTTGATGTGGCAGGGGGCGTCCTTTACCCACTCGGGCAGGTCGGAATGCAGGATGATGTCCCGCAGCTTTCTGGCCGTTTTTGGGGCACCATGCTGACGCTGATAGGCAATCGCTTGGTTGTAGCAGTACCGGCACGCCGCTTGCCAATGCTTCCAAACCTTAGCCAGCGCCGGCTCCGGATAAATCCGTATCTTTCTCGATTGCAGCCCGATATTTTCTGAGTCCGTAGAGCCGACTGCTGAAGCAGTGCAGGACGGTGAGGATATCCTCAACCAGTTCCTGTTGGGGAGAGAGGTGATCGTCATCGAGAACCAAGACTTCGCACCCGTATTGACGGCAGTACCACTCAACGAACTCAAATCCAAACCGGCAGAGTCGATCCCTGTGAGCGACCACAATTGTTCCGACATCTCCCGCACGAACTCGTTCCAATAAGGCAAGGAACTTCGGTCTTTTGAAGTCGAGACCGCCGCCAATCTCTCCGACCACTTCGGCTCCAGGATAGAGGTTAACCAGTCTTGCAATCTGTCTCTCCAAGTCTGGCTTCTGCCCTCGGCTGCTAACTCGGGCATACAAAACGACTCGTTTGGCTTTCTTTGGCGTTTTGATGTAGCTGTCGAGGTCATACCTTCTCGCCCTACCAGATGGAGTACGTATTGCTTTGATCCAGCCCTTCTGTTCCCATCGCCTCAAAGTGTGGAGACACACCCCAAAATAATCCGCCGCTTCTCTCGGTTTTACATACCTAGCCATACCAAGCAGCCATACTGAACATACTGTACATTATTTTCAGTATAGTCCAGCGTATCATTGACTAGAGTCATGCTCCATCTGCCAGAGCAGACGGGGCGGGATCCCCAGCCCTTCGGTGAGGGGTGCGGGCCGTTGGGAAGTTTGGGGATCGCAGTCGTAGAGAGCGGTGGTGTAGCGGTAGCTGCGGGGGGGGCCACCGTTGAGGCGAATGCCGCTAATTTCAAAGGTGTAGTTGCGATTGGGCTGGATCGAACCCACGGAGTAGGTCAAAGTTTCCAGGCCAAAGGCGGGATCCCCCACGCGGAGATCTCCAACAGGCACCGGCTCGCCGCTGAGGGCATCGGTGATGCGGACTTGGGCTTGGCTGAGATCAGCCTTGCCGCCACGGCTGGGCACCGAGAAAGACCAGCGGTAGGCAGACAGGGGCTGGCCGGAAAACCCTTCTAGGCGGTAGAGGTAGCCGTCTTTCTCCGGGAAGGCGATGAACTCTGGATCTGGCACCGACTCGTCAAAACCGAAGATCCAGTTGGCGTTGGCCTGGGTCACCCGTCCAGCCCGTGGGTCAAAGACAATGCCGTAGGCCCCCTGGGCGTACTGAGGATACAGGTTCCAGCGGCGATGCCCCACATCCACAAAGTTTTCTCGACCTGGCTCGGCAAAATAGATGTCCACCTGCCGCGCCAACACCCGGCCTGGATCGGGGCCGTTCAGCTCTAGGATGGGCCCAACCGCCAGGTTGCTGAAGCGGGATCCCGCCTCCCCAGCAGGGGTAAAGCAGCGCCAAGAAGGGGGCGGCTGGTGGCTGAGAGTACCATTGGCTACCTGCATCAAGGCCGCTTGCTGGGCGGCTTCTAGGAACTGAGGATTGAGCTTCACCGGCGGTAACTGGTGCAACAGCCGTAGAAAATTCAGCCGATCCATCATCTTTTGGGCTGCTGCAGGCGTAAGGCGACCGGGGTTGCAGGTAGCAACCTGGGGCTGTTCGGCGTAAATAGGCCCCGTGAAGCTGCGGGTCTGGCGATCCAGCCGGCACAGGAAGCTGGCAATCGGCACTTCCCCTGCCCGCGGTGGCTCCATCGAGGTAGGGGATCCTCCACAGGCCGCCAGCAGACAAAGACAAAAGATCCCCGCGATCCTCAAAGCCCAAGGCTGAACCAACTTGGGCAACCGCTGCAAGGGCATGCAAAAACCAGCCGAATTATGAGCCGGTGGGGGTGGGGGTGATGCTGGGGGGGCTGACGGTGCTGCTGCTGCTCTCGCCACAAGCAGGCAACAAGCCCAGACAGGCAAACAGGGCTAAGGCTGCCAAAAGCTGGTGGGTCACTTTGGGTTGCAACGTAGCCATGACAACAAACCTCCCAAATGCTGTTGGGTTTGACTCTGTTCTATCACCTGGCCGAGTGGGCCACAGCGTCAAAACTCATGCCGACAAGGGTATAACTTAAGCCCAAGTCAAGGAATGCTCACCCAACTCAGCCACATCCACTAGGGATGACATCGAAGCCCACTTTCTCTCTCCACCCATAGTGGAGTACGGATCCCCACAACTGATACATTCACGCTGAACTCTCCTGAACATGGTTCAGGAAAGAAGCGATCGCATCCTGCCTATCTCTGAGCAGG